>DYSC01000023.1 GCA_020726365.1 Porphyromonas sp. | reverse complement strand
TATGCAAACTCAAATACAATTAATATTAAGCCCCGAACAAGCTGAAAAACAAGAACTTTTGATGGCTCAAGTTGCAAAAAATTGTAACGTTGATGTAAAAAATATTACTAAAATTCGTACTTTAAAAAAATCAATCGATGCCCGTTCTGCTTCTCCAAAAGTAAATCTGATAATCGAAGTTTATATTGATGAAGTTCCTCCGGTGAGGGCTACCGAACCTTTTAATTACCAAGATGTAGCTGATAAAGAGGCGGTTTTGATTATTGGTGCCGGACCAGCCGGACTTTTTGCAGCACTCAAACTTATCGAAAATGGTTTACGTCCTGTATTAATTGAACGAGGTAAACAAGCTGAAAAACGAAAAATTGATATTGCGCATTTGAATTTGAATAAAAATTTCGATCCTGAATCAAATTATTGTTTTGGTGAAGGTGGAGCCGGAACATTTTCGGATGGAAAACTTTATACCCGTTCTAAAAAGAAAGGAAACTCGCAACGTATTTACGAAATTTTTCATCATCACGGTGCTGCCGAAGAAATATTATACGAAGCACATGCGCACATTGGTTCCGATAAGCTGCCAATGATAGTTGGAAACATAAGTGATACCATTCGAAAGTGTGGAGGTGAGATTCATTTTGACGAAAAAGTGGTTGAATTTTTGATTGAAAATAATGCTGTAATAACCGGTTGCAAAACAGCAAGTGGAAAAGAATTTAAAGCTAAAGCATTAATTTTGGCAACAGGCCATTCTGCACACGATATTTACGAACTTTTGCACAAACAAAACATACAACTCGAGCCAAAAGGTTTTGCTATGGGTGTGCGTGTTGAGCATCCACAGGAATTAATAGATAGTATTCAATACCATTCAAAAACACGCAACGAGTATCTGCCTGCGGCAAGTTATAGTTTAGTGGAGCAAGTGTTCGACCGTGGTGTTTATTCGTTTTGTATGTGTCCCGGTGGACGAATAGTTCCGGCAGGTAGTGGTAAAGAAGAGATTATAGTGAACGGCATGTCGGCATCGAAACGAAATTCTCCTTTTGCAAACTCCGGAATTGTTGTCGAAATTCGTCCCGAAGATATTCCGGATGAATTTGAAGAATTTGGTGCCATTGCCGGTTTAAAATATCAGCAATATATTGAGAATCTGGCTTATAAAAACAATGGCGGTAAGGGACAAACTGCTCCTGCACAGCGTTTGGTTGATTTTGTGAAAGGACGCGTTTCGGCCGATTTACCTGAATGTTCGTATATGCCCGGACTTATTTCGTCGCCTCTTCATTTTTGGTTGCCCGAATTTATTTCAACTCGTTTACGCGAAGGTTTTAAAAAATTCGACAGAAAAATGCATGGTTATTTGACTAACGAGGCTGTGGTAGTTGGAGTGGAGACACGCTCTTCGGCAGCCGTTCGCATTCCTCGCAACCCCGAAACCGGTTGTCACCCACAAATTGCAGGACTTTTTCCGGCAGGCGAAGGTTCTGGTTACTCGGGTGGAATAACTTCATCGGCTATCGATGGCGAAAACGCTGCATTGGCAGTTGCTAAATGGTACGAAAATCAATAAAATTTGAAAGAACAAAAATATATGTATTCGGTTAATCCTCAATTTCTAAAACTCATTTCGTCGTCACTTCAGCTTACCGAAAAACAGGTTCGGAATACCATAAACCTCTTAAACGAAGGTGCAACAATTCCTTTCATTAGTCGCTATCGCAAAGAAATGACAGATGGTTTGGACGAAGTTCAATTGGCTAATATCAAAGAACAATACGACAAACTTTGTGAATTAGAAAAACGAAAAGAAACCATTATTTCAACTATCGAAGAACAGGGAAAACTAACCGACGATTTACGCATTCGCATTGATAACTGTTGGATTTCAAACGAATTAGAAGATATTTACCTTCCATACAAACCCAAGCGCCGAACACGTGCTGAAATAGCTCGTGAAAAAGGATTGGAACCACTTGCACGTATGATTATGAAACAAAATTCGGGAGGCGTACGGCGTATGTCAACCGCTTTTGTAAATCAAAAAGTAAAAGATACCGACGAAGCAATTGCAGGTGCTCAAGATATTATTGCCGAATGGATTAACGAAAGTGAAGCTGCTCGAAATGCTGTGCGCAAAAGTTTTTCATACGATGGAGTAATTAGCTCAAAACTGATAAAAGGGAAAGAAGAGGAAGCGCAAAAATACCGCGATTATTTTGATATGTCCGAAAAACTTGGTCGTTGTTCTTCACATCGCTTATTAGCCATGCGCAGGGGAGAAAGCGAAGGTTTCCTGCGGGTGGCAATAAATCCGGACGACGATATATGCATTGAAAAATTAGAACGCATTTTTGTAAAAAGCAATAACGAATCGGGAGATGTTGTTTATGAGGCAGTTAAAGATTGCTACAAGCGACTTCTAAAACCGGCAATCGAAACCGAATTTGCAGCTGAAAGCAAACAAAAAGCGGATATAGAAGCAATTCGTGTTTTTGCCGAAAACTTGCGACAACTACTTTTAGCGCCGCCCTTGGGTCAGAAAAGAGTGTTAGGCATCGACCCCGGATTCCGCACAGGCTGTAAAGTGGTTTGTTTGGATGCGCAAGGTGCGTTAATTCACAATGAAACTATTTATCCGCATCCACCTCAAAACGAATATGCTCAGGCAACTCGTAAAATTCAAAAAATGGTGGAAGCCTATAATATTCAGGCTATTGCTATTGGAAATGGAACCGCCGGTCGCGAAACCGAACAATTTATTCAAAACGTAAGATACGACCACGAAGTACAGGTTTTTGTGGTAAGCGAAAACGGTGCTTCCATCTATTCGGCTTCCAAAACTGCTCGCGATGAATTTCCGGATTATGATGTAACTGTTCGTGGAGCAGTTTCTATTGGCCGCAGATTGATGGACCCATTGGCTGAGTTGGTAAAAATCGATCCAAAATCAATCGGAGTTGGTCAGTATCAATACGATGTGGATCAAACACTACTCAAAAAGTCATTAGACCAAACAGTCGAAAATGCTGTAAATCGGGTGGGAGTGAACCTCAATACGGCAAGTAAACATTTACTGACTTATATCTCCGGACTTGGACCGCAATTAGCACAAAACATTGTTGATTTCCGAACCGAAAATGGCGCTTTCAAAAGTAGAAAGGAGCTAATGAAAGTACCGAAAATGGGTGCCAAAACTTTTGAACAATGTGCCGGATTTCTCCGTATTCAAAATGGTGATAATCCATTAGATAATTCTGCAGTTCACCCCGAAAGTTACACGGTGGTCGAACGTATGGCTAAAGATTTAAATGTAAAAATTAATGAGCTCGTTCAAAATAAGTTGTTAATACAATCTATTGATAAACAGAGCTATATAACTGATAAAATAGGCTTACCCACACTTACGGATATTCTGATTGAACTCGAAAAACCCGGACGTGACCCTCGCGAATCGGTAAAAGTTTTTGAATTTGATGCTTCAGTTAGAACGATTAATGATTTGCGAATAGGCATGGAATTGCCGGGTATTGTAACCAATATCACAAACTTCGGAGCTTTTGTTGATGTGGGAATTAAAGAAAACGGATTGGTACACATTTCAAATATGTCCGATAAATTTATCTCCAATCCGGCCGAAGTGGTTTCGGTTCATCAGCATGTAAAAGTACAGGTGCTGGAGGTGGATGTTATTCGCAAGCGTGTTCAACTTAAGTTGTTAAAGTAACTTTTTCGCACTGAATAATAACTTTCGATTCGTCGGCTAACGTACAACCGAATAAATAGGTATTGCCACCATCGGCAATGCCTGTTTTCTTTTTTAGCTCTTCGGGTTTTAAGGGAAAGTTTCGGGTGGAGATATTTGCTTTCGAAACTTGTTTTTTTAATTCAACCAACTCTTTTTTGTTAATACCCCAAACTTTTATCACTTTAAAGCTTCGCCCCGGAAATTCAAAAATTTGGTTTTCGGATGTATATAAATGTGTATTAACGTGTAACTTATTGATTGAGTATAACTTAGATATACTTTTGAAAGCACCGGCTTTTAAAATAGAACTATTGGGTTCGTATAAATAATGCTGAACAACAGAGCTAAAGTTGCATATAACTTTCAATTCACTTTCTTTGGTAAATTCAAATTTTTCGACAATATTGTTTTTTAATAAATTGACAGTTTTATATTTAATAACTTCGCAATCAAACGGTTTTAATAACAACAAAATTTCCTTACATTCATTCTCAACTGATACAACATGCACCTCATGAACATTTGATAATGCATTTATTGCTGCTGTTATATCGAGCATTGGCGACAATTTCACCAATAATAAATCGGTTTTTCTTAAAATTTTCTTGTAAAATTGTGTGATATTGGGTTCACAATCTTCTAAAAATACTGTTTTTCCACCTATTTTGTCACGTCGAGCTGGGTCAACAAATACACAATCGGAGGTTGGCATATTATCGATAAAGTTTACCGCATCGTCATTAATAATCGAAATTTTTGATGCTCCAAGAGCTTTAAAATTATGTGCAGCAATATTACACAAGTCTTCATTCCGTTCTACATAAATTGCACTTTCAAAACCTTGCGAAATAAAATAAAAATCTATCCCGAATCCTCCTGTAATATCAATTAATGTATTTCCTTCGCAAAGCGATTTTTTATATAAAGCTGTTGATTCAGAGGAACTTTGCTCTATGTTTAATTGAGGTGGAAACAGAATGTTTTTTGTGTTATAAAAACTTGGTATTTTGTATCTGATTCGTTGTAATCCAGCTATTTGTCGAAAGGCAAATTCATAATTGATTTCGGCATCCGAACGTTTTATCAACAATAACTTATTTAAATCTGAATGAATATTTTCGGATATAAACTTCTGTGTTTGTAAGTTCTTCATTTTACCTAAATTTGGGTTTTCTTATTTCAAAAGTACTAATTATTTTACAACTAATGAAATAAAACTATTTCAATTCAACTATATGTATCTCTAATCACTTTTTCCTAATCAAAAAACAAGAAATAAAGTTGATTCAAATATATTTTTAAATTAAAAAAATATTTTCTCATTCAAAGCTCGATTAGTAGTAATCGAGCTTTTTTTTTAATTTTGTAGTCCATTTAAAAAATATGAATTACAACGAAACACTACACTATCTTTTCCAAAGACTCCCTGTTTTTCATTTTTCGGGTGCAAATGCATACAAACCAGGGCTTAATAATACAATTCGGTTAATGGATAAGTTGAATCATCCTTATCTGAAATACAAAACCATTCATGTGGCGGGTACTAATGGAAAAGGTTCTGTTTCGCATTTTTTGTCGGCTATTTTGCAAGCTGCTGGCTACAAAGTGGGCCTTTATACATCGCCCCATTTAGTCGATTTTGGTGAACGAATACGAGTTAATGGACAAATGATAGATAAAAATTATCTTGTAAAATTTGTCGAAAATAATTTAGCAAACTTTGAAACTATTCAACCTTCATTTTTTGAAGCGACAATGGCTTTGGCTTTTAATTATTTTGCCGAATGCCAAGTAGATGTAGCTGTAATTGAAGTTGGTTTGGGAGGTCGATTAGACAGTACAAATATTATTACACCTGAACTATCAATTATAACTAACATCAGTTTCGATCATGTTGAATTTTTGGGTTATACAATTAAAAAAATTGCAACAGAGAAAGCCGGAATTATCAAAAAAAATGTTCCAGTTGTTATCGGCGAAACTACAACAGACTCGAAAGCTGTTTTTATAAACACCGCTATTTTAAATAATTCAGATATATTTTTTGCCGAAGGCGAACTAAATCTACAATATATTGAAACTTCAAATCTGAAAATGAAGGTATTGGTCAATCAATCAATAAATTATTGGGTGGGACTAACTGGCAGTTATCAATTAAAAAATATTGCTACTGTTTTAAAGTCTGTTGAAATACTTCAAAAAACAGGATTTATAATCTCTGAAAATAATATTTCAACAGGTTTGGAAAACGTTATAGATTTAACCGGATTTATGGGACGATGGCAGTGTTTTGGAACTGAGCCACCATTATTTGTGGATACAGCACATAACTTTGCAGGTGTCAACGAATTGATAAATCATATTAATGCGTTGGAATTTAATAACTTGCATCTTATTTTTGGCATGGTGAATGATAAAGATATTTCAAAAATTCTTCAAATTTTACCTACTACTGCAACCTATTATTTTACTAATGCCAATATACCCAGAGCACTTCCTGCGAAAGATTTATTGGAAAAAGCACAGGTTGTGGGATTAAAAGGTAAAGCTTATAACTCAGTGGAAAATGCAGTTGAAGCTGCATTGCAAGCTGCAGAAATCAATGATTTTATACTTGTTTTCGGAAGTAACTTTGTAGTGGGTGAGGCTATTATGGCAATAAAAAAATTACAACTTTAACTATCATTCTGAAATACCATTGCATCAGTATTTGTTATACCACTAATACGGTATGCTCGGTCTAATTAATGCCTTATATATCAGTTAATCAATTAGTTGTATTTAATATTTTTAAAGGCATACTTTTTGTTTAATATCCCAAAATTTGCACAATATGAGAAAATTATTTTTGTTTTATCTGCTTTTAATAAGTTCGATTTCAGTTTTTGCATCACATACTGAATACGAATTAAACTATTCGAGAATTAAACCAGGCGAAAAACTTTTCTACACTGCTCAATGGGGTTTTCTCACAATAGGAACTGGAAGTACAATAGTAGACAATAAACTATATAAAATTGGATCAACAATCTGTTATAAAATTGATGTACAGGGACGTACAAATGGTTTAGCCAAGCTATTTTACGTGCGCGACAAGTGGACGGCTCATGTCGATTCGTCCAATATACTTACACACAAATCGTCGCGTAGCATACGCGAGGGACGATATGCACTCGACGAAATGGTTGATTTCGACCATGTTAATAAAAAAGCTACAGTAAAAGTCTTTGATAAAACAAAAAAACAATTTCAACTAAAGAAAGTATATGATACACCTGAAAATATAAGGGATATTGTGGGTGGTTTTATGGTTGTTCGAATGGTTGAGCTAAAAAAGCTCAAGAAAGGATCGATATTTTCTATCAATGGTTTTTACGAAGATGAGGGTTATAAAATGGATATCGAATACCATGGATTAGAAACCATAAAAGTGAATAACAAACAAGTTAAATGCCATAAAATAAGACCTATAGTCCAAAAAAATAAAGTATTTGATGGAAAAAACTCCATCGAAGTTTGGTTATCGAACGACGAAAAACAAAACATTGTACGCATAAAAGCTAAAATGTTTGTAGGTAGCGTAATTGTTGATTTAGAGGCCTCATAAGATATTTTAATGAATTTAATGAAACATAAAAGCCATTTATTCCTCTAATTTTCGTAATTTTGTAATAAGTTTTAAATAAAATTCTCAACGTGATTGAAATAATTCCCGCTATCGACCTTATTGAAGGTAAATGTGTACGATTATCGCAGGGCGATTATAATCAGAAAACCACTTACAACGAAAATCCGCTCGAAGTAGCAAAAATGTTCGAAGATGCAGGAATTCGAAGGCTCCATTTGGTCGATTTAGATGGTGCTAAAGCACATCATATTGTAAATCATAAAGTTTTAGAAAAAATTGCTTCATCAACAAATCTTATTATTGATTTTGGAGGTGGTTTAAAATCCGACGATGATTTACGAGTTGCATTCGAATCGGGTGCAAAAATGATTACTGGCGGGAGTATTGCTGTTCGAAATCCTGAAAGTTTTATTTCGTGGATTGAAAAATTCGGAGGTGATAAAATTATACTTGGCGCTGACGTGAAAAACGAAAAAGTAGCTGTTGGTGGTTGGTTGGAAACGACTGAAATTGAGCTTCTTCCGTTTGTATCCAATTATTTGGCTAAAGGCATTAATAAAGTTATTTGTACCGACATTAGTAAAGATGGTATGCTTCAGGGACCTGCCATAGAATTATACAAAAAAATGCTGAAAGCTCAACCCGAAATGTACCTTATTGCAAGTGGTGGAGTTAGTTCGGTGGCTGATATCGAACAACTGAACGATGCTATGATTCCGGCTGTGATTACAGGTAAAGCTATATACGAAGGTCGAATCAAGTTAAATGATTTAAAGCCTTTTTTAGTTTAGTTCTGTATTGCGAATTAGTTAATCTTTTAAATATCAAACTATTAAATAATATCTAAAAAAATAAATAATTAAAATTCTATGTTAAAAGAAATTTTATCGATTTCGGGCAAACCGGGCTTATACAAATTAGTTTCGCAAGGCAAAAATATGCTAATAGTTGAATCGTTAACTGATGGAAAACGTATTCCGGCTTATTCGAAAGACAAAGTAGTGTCGTTAGGCGATATAGCCATATTTACCGAAACAGCCGAAGTGAAATTAGGTTTAGTGTTGGAGGTTATCAAAACAAAAGAAAATGGAGCTGTAAGCAGTATTAATACAAAAGCCGACAACGATAAACTACGTGCTTATATGAGCGAAATTTTACCTGAATACGATAGGGAAAGAGTTTATCCAAGCGATATTCGTAAATTAATTACATGGTATAATTCATTAATCAGTAGTAATATAACTGATTTTACCGAAAAAGAAGAAACTGAAAAAGAAGTAAGTGAAGTAAAATAAATCAACTCAGAATGCTTGTAAGCGATGTTATTAAAATTTTAGAAGAGTTTGCTCCTTTAAGTTTGCAGGAAAGTTATGATAATTCCGGTTTACTTATTGGCAGTAAAAATTCGACTATAACAGGCATTTTATTAACAATTGATATTACCGAAGATGTTGTAAATGAAGCTATTGAAAATAATTGTAATTTTATCATTTCGCATCATCCGCTAATTTTCAAACCTTTAAAACGTATTGTTGGCGAGAACGAAACACAACGTTGCATACTTAAGTTAATTAAAAATGACATTGCTGTCTATGCTGCTCATACCAATTTCGATAATGTAATTGAAGGGGTGAATGCTAAAATAGCTGACAGAATTGGACTTGCAAATCGAAGTGTGTTACTTCCAATGTCGGATAATCTTCTGAAATTAATTACTTACGTTCCTAAACTACATGCAGTAAGTGTGCGCGATGCTATATTCGAAGCCGGTGCAGGCAATATCGGGAATTACGATTCCTGTAGTTTTAGTGTCGAAGGTTTTGGCACTTTTAAGGCGAACGATTTAGCACAACCTTTTGTAGGTGAAGCTAATAAACTGCATACAGAACCAGAAATCAAATTGGAAGTTATTTTACCCGAATATACAAAATTAAAGGTTCTTAATGCACTCTTAAAGTCACATCCGTACGAAGAACCGGCTTATGATTTAATACCGTTACAAAATACGAGCAATAGGCTGGGAGCGGGGCTTGTAGGTGATTTGGAAAATGAAATGGATGAGTTGGAATTTTTAAATAAATTGAAAGAGCTATTTAATTGTAAAACAATCAGACATACCAATTTATTAACAAAAAAAATTAAACGGGTTGCTCTGTGTGGAGGTTCGGGTAGTTTCCTTTTAAAAAATGCCATTTTGTCCGGAGCAGATATTTTTATTTCAGGCGATTTTAAATATCATGAATTTTTCGATGCCGAAAATCGTATTTTGATTGCCGATTTAGGACATTTTGAGACCGAACAATACACAAAACACATTTTTTATGAGTTAATTACAGAAAAAATGCCTACATTTGCAGTCCGAATTTCAGAAACTAAAACAAATCCCATAAACTATTTGTAATCAGTATGGCTACAGAAACCAAAACAGAAAAAGAAATTACCATTGAAGAGAAACTTTTCGCATTGTACGACCTTCAGAAAGTAGTTTCGAAAATTGATGAAATAAAAATTTTACGCGGCGAACTTCCTCTTGAAGTACAAGATTTGGAAGACGAAATTATTGGTCTTACCACCCGCTTAGAGCATTTCGATGCCGAAATCAAAGATATTCAGGCAAATATTGCTAGCAAAAAAATAGAAATCGAAGAGTCACGCGTAAAAATTGATCGTTACAAAGAACAACAGGAAAATGTAAGAAATAATCGTGAATTCGACAACCTATCAAAAGAAATTGAATACCAAACACTTGAGATAGAATTGAGCGAAAAACGTATTCGTGAATTTACTGCTTCGAAAGAATCGAAAACTGCAGAACAAAAAATTACAATTGATAGATTATCGGAACGTAAGCTTGACCTCGAACAGAAAAAAGGCGAGTTAAACGAAATTATTGCCGAAACAAAACAAGAAGAAGAGAAACTTCGTGAACACGCAAAAGAAATTGAGCTATTGATTGAACCACGCTTGTTGACTGCATTTAAACGTATTCGTAAAAATGCACGCAATGGTTTAGCTGTTGTTTATGTACAACGTGATTCGTGTGGTGGTTGTTTCAACAAAATTCCGGCACAACGTCAATTGGATATTCGTTTGCGTAAAAAAATTATTGTATGCGAGTATTGTGGTCGAATTTTAGTTGACCAGGAATTGGCGGGAGTGAACCTTCCGGTTGCAGAATAATAAATAGATAATAACCATAAAATAATTTTGAAGAGTTCGATTAATTTCGAACTCTTTTTTTGTGCTTATAAATCTCATTAAATTGTGGAATTGTACGTAAACATTTAAATACTCAAATATCAGAAAGTAAATTTCTATTCAAATTACTGTTATTTAGATACTTAAGTAAGATATATAGGTTTAAATTGTCATACATTCTGTATAATATATCAACATATCATAGAAATGTTAGTATTTATACTCCTTTTTAGATATTATTTTTGAATTAAATGCTATTTGTATAAATGTATTACTCATTTAATTTACAAATAGAAAATAATAGACATTACAAATCTAAATACTGTATTTTTATAGCATACAAATGTAGATATATACATTTGTATATTAGTCTTATAAATTACAAATGTAAACAAGTTAAAATACATACGCCAATTCATTTAGCCAAATGTATAATTAAATATTCTTGTGTATGAATGTATATCGTAATAAAAACATAGCATATAAATGTAAAATATAATAACATAAAATACTAATACTCAGTATTTTAATATAAATATTGAAAGTTATTATTTAAATTATCTTATAGATATGTGTAAATATACTTCAATATTTAGTTTATACTTATTAAATACTTAATTATCAGTATACTTAAAGCATATTATCTAATATATTACTTTAAACATAAAATATCTTCAAGCATTACTTTAAATCCTTTAATACTGGTAATTTACATAAGTATCCATATTCTATGATGTACGTTTATATTTAACATCTGTGAATTTACAGATGTACACCTACTTGCTGTTTATCGATTTGTATATGTAAATAAATAGAATTATATTTGTACTCTATTTTTACATTTATACTCTACATATTTAATCCAGGTAATATGGACGAAAAATCGAAAATCGAAATATTGATGCGAGAATTCAATTTGAACTCTGCTCAATTTGCCGAAGAGGTTGGAATTAAAAACTCCACCCTATCACATATCTTGAACGATAGAAATAAACCAAGTTTGGATGTTCTCAAAAAGATACTCGGAAGGTTTCAACAGATTAATCCAGAATGGCTTATTCTGGACAACGGGAAAATGTTTCGCCCAATATTAAATTCTAAAGAGCCTACATTATTCGATCCCATCAACCTAAATATCAATACATCTGATAATTACAATGATAAATCGCAGGATAATAATGAGTCAGATAAACAGCTGAAAGAGATTATTAAGGAAAAAACAATATCGTTATCAGATTTTTCAAATCCAAAAATCGAAAATGTGGAGAAAATCATTGAAAAAGTTTTTGTTCCACAAATTGAATACAGGCATAAAAATATATCACGCATAATTATTTATTACGATGACAATACTTTTGAAGAGTTTGGCTCAAAAGTACGTACTGATTAATTTCAATTTGCCTATTCAACTATAATTTTGTATTTTTGTAATTCAAAAATACAAAATTAACTTTGGTAACATTCAAATTGCATGTTATTGATTTACAGACTGTAATAGATGATAAAAAAAATACTTGACTTGATTGTTAAAGAGAGCAAACAGCTTAACGATCAGTATTTTCTTCTCGTTTTGGGCTCATCTGATAAATTACCCGAAATGCGCCCCGGACAATTCGTAGAGGTGAGAGTTGATAACTCTGCTGAAACTTTCCTACGTAGGCCAATTTCAATCAATTTTGTTGATTATCAGAAAAATGAATTGTGGTTATTGATTCAAATAGTTGGTGAAGGTACACGCAAACTCTCCCTTTGCAAACAAGGAGAATTGTTAAATCTGCTTTTGCCACTTGGAAATTCTTTCACTATTCCCTCAAAAACCGATTCTAAGCTACTTTTAGTTGGCGGAGGCGTTGGCATTGCTCCACTTTTATATCTTGGTTATAAACTAAAAGAAATGGGCATTACATGCGATTTTCTGTTAGGAGGACGCTCAAAAGATAATTTATTACAGTTAGAAGACTTTTCGACTTACGGAAATGTTTACACCACTACCGAAGATGGCACTTTTGGTGAAAAAGGTTTTGTTACGAATCATTCTATTCTCCAAAATAATAAATACGATTTAATTTATAGCTGTGGACCGACGCCAATGATGAAAGCAGTAGCTGTTTATGCAAAGTCGACAAATACAGAATGTGAAGTATCACTCGAAAATACAATGGCTTGTGGATTTGGAGCTTGTTTATGTTGTGTAACCGATAGTACCGATGGACATGTTTGCGTATGTACCGAAGGTCCTGTTTTTAATATATCGAAGTTGAAATGGTAGATTTGAAAGTAAAATTAGGCCGGATGGAGCTTAAAAATCCGGTAATGACTGCATCGGGAACTTTTGGTTACGGAACAGAGTATCAGGACTTCATTGATTTGTCGCGATTAGGTGGTATAATTGTTAAAGGCACTACACTTCACAACCGTCAGGGTAATGCTTATCCGCGCATGGCCGAAACGCCATCGGGCATGTTAAATGCTGTGGGACTGCAAAATAAGGGTGTTGCGTATTTTATCAATAATATTTATCCGAACATAAAACAGTTTGAAACCGAAATTTTTGTAAATGTTTCGGGAAGCACCATTGAAGATTATATTATTACTGCTGAAATGCTCAACGACCTCAATAAAATTCCGGGAATAGAATTGAACATTTCGTGCCCGAATGTGAAAGAAGGTGGAATGGCTTTTGGAACAAGCTGTTTGTCAGCTTCTCAAGTAGTTAAGGAAGTGCGAAGAGTGTATAAAAAAGAGATAATGGTAAAGCTTTCGCCAAACGTTACCGACATTTCGGATATTGCCTTAGCTGTTGAAGCCGAAGGTGCTGACTCCATTTCGCTTATAAACACTTTATTAGGAATGGCTATCAATGCTGAGAAACGCAAACCTGTACTTTCAACCGTTACTGGTGGACTTTCAGGTCCGGCAGTGAAACCGGTTGCACTTCGAATGGTTTGGCAGGTTGCTAAAGTTGTAAAGGTGCCTATAGTTGGTATGGGTGGTATTATGAACGCCACAGATGCTATCGAGTTTTTATTAGCAGGTGCCTCGGCAATTCAAATTGGTACAGCTAATTTTATTGATCCTACTGTATCGATTAAAGTGTTAGAAGGTATTGAAGATTATCTGAAACGGCATAATCTTAGCTCAGTAAAGGATATAATTGGAGCTTTAGAGGTTTAATCTTTCTTTTAGAATTGAATGAAAAAAATTCTCTTCATTTTCATTCTACTATAAATGGCAAGTATCAATACCATCTTATTCCAAGCATCGATTTTATTAAATCTCCCTCCAAATTCAATATCCCAAATGCCGACAGTACTAGTTTGGTCGTTTTTGATACTGAAACCCGTAAAAAGTTGAGTAATTTGATGCCTTGGGACAATATTTTTTCAAATTAACAAACGACAATTTTTGAATTGATTTAAATCGCACTTATGAACAAAACAAAATACATTTTCAACATTTTACTTTTAGTACTAGCAATATCAGTATTTTCCCAAAATAAAAGTCAAGTTTACCTTAATTACATTGGAAATTATGCTCAACTTGCTGTAATTCAGCAAAAACAGTATGGTATTCCGGCAAGTATAACACTTGCTCAGGGGCTGTTGGAGTCTGGAGCTGGACAAAGTTATTTTGTACGTAATTCGAACAATCACTTTGGAATAAAATGCCACGATTGGACTGGCGAAAAGGTATATCACGATGATGATGAAAATGGCGAATGTTTCAGGAAATATAACAATGTTATTGAGTCATATCGCGATCATTCCTTATTTTTAAAAAATAAACCACGTTATTCTTTTCTTTTTGACTACAGTTCAACTGATTACGAAGCATGGGCACATGGATTGAAAAAAGCCGGATATGCAACCGACCCATCGTATGCATACAAGTTAATTTCGATTATCGAAAATTATGAACTACATAAGTTCGACTTGCAAAAAGAACCTAAAGGTTGGGTGCTCGCAGAAAAAAGTAATGAAAAAGAAACAAATCAGTACCGACCAATAGGAAATATTTCAGCTGAGGGAAATCATATTGTTTATAAAAATAATCGTGTCCGCTTTGTCGTTTCCGAACAAGGCGATACCTACGGTAGCATTGCTGATGAGCTTGGAATAAGTGAGAAAAAGATTCGGGAATACAACGAAATTGATTATAATAATTTACTGAAAGCTGGTACACAGGTTTATATTCAACGCAAGAAGTCTAAAGCAGCTAAAGGCATTGATTTTCATGTGATTAAAAATAGTGAAACCATGTACACCATTTCTCAAAACTACGCCATTCGCATACAAAAGTTATACGATTTAAATCAAATGAGTTATACTGAAGCGGCACGTGTAGGAAAGGTTTTAAAACTGCGCTAAATGAGAAAAAGAAATACCGAATCGTTGAGTGAAATTATAAATCAGGTTCTTAAAATAAATCATCTTGATAAAAAGCTAAATGAAAAGCATTTAATTGATGCTTGGCCAAAAGTATTAGGTGTGAATATTAATATGTACACTTCGGAATTATTCATCAAAAACCGTGTGCTCTACGTTACACTTACTTCGTCTGTATTACGGCACGATTTGTTCCTGTCCCGCGAAGAAATTAAACTCTCGTTGAACCGTGTAGTGGGAGCAGAGCTTATTAAAGATATAATTTTCAGATAATCTGTTTAAAATTATAAGTTTATGACTACCGGTTTTGTTGACAAAGAAAATTATAGGATTAAGCTAATTGGCTCTTTATCAAGAAAAATGATTGATGAAATAGCCGCTTCTGTATATGACGATATCACAAATTTTGAACGTGTTTTTGACCTAATATTTGATTTAGATGATA
Organism: Porphyromonas sp.; assembly: GCA_020726365.1. Classification (GTDB taxonomy): domain Bacteria; phylum Bacteroidota; class Bacteroidia; order Bacteroidales; family Paludibacteraceae; genus Paludibacter. The sequence continues at coordinate 8,498 of DYSC01000023.1, read as the reverse complement.
AGGTTGCTTGGCGAGCAGCTTGGGCTTGTGAAAAAATAATTCAAAAATCTCCAGAATTTATTGATAATCAGAAGCTTGGAAGAATTACAACGCTCTCATTAAAAACAAAACATAATGGTTTACATCGAATTTCATTGTCAATATTAAATTCAATTCCGAGTGCTGATTCACTCAATGTTGAATTAATTAATTCCTGTTTTGAATGGATGATATCAGTAAAACAACCTATTGCTGTACAGGCACTTTCACTAAAATTACTCTTAAAATACTGCAAAATTGAACCCGAGTTAATTCCTGAACTTATTGCTTATCTTGAAAATTTTGATTCCTATCGATTATCTCCGGGAATGATATCATGCCGAAGAAATGCACTCAAGCAACTAAAAAAGAGCAAATAACACAAAACTGTTTATAAGTATATGTATAAAATTGCACATTTTAGGAATAAAAGCGTTATTTTTGTGCTCAATTTTTGAAAAGATACGGAATAAATATCCGCATCCAAATTTCTTAAGTTTAATAAAAAAAAATTATGTCATTAAAGAAAAACATTCTGGCATTACGTCAAAAGAAAGCCATTGTAGAAAAAGGAGGTGGCGACAAAGCTATTGAAAAGCAGGCAGCAATGGGAAAACTTACTGCCCGTGAACGTATCCTTACACTTTTAGATGCTAATTCGTTTCATGAGTACGACTTATTCGTTGAACACGAAGAACGTAACTTTGGTATGGACGACAAAGTACTTGCCGGCGACGGAGTAATTACAGGGACAGGCACAATTAATGGAGCACCTATTTGTATTTATGCTCAGGACTTTACAGTAATGGGTGGTTCGTTGGGTTTGAAACATGCCCGTAAAATTACTAAAATTATGGACCATGCTCTTAAAATGAAAGTCCCTTGTATTGGTATTAACGATTCGGGAGGAGCTCGTATTCAAGAAGGTATTGGTGCATTGGCCGGATATGGTGAAATTTTTTATCGCAATACCATGGCTTCGGGCGTAATTCCGCAAATTTCGGTAATTCTTGGACCTTGTGCTGGTGGAGCTGTTTATTCGCCTGCTTTGACCGATTTTGTTTTCGTTGTAGAAAATATTTCAAAAATGTTTATCACAGGACCAAACGTAATTGAAACCGTATTGGGTGAAAAAATATCGCAGGAAGATCTTGGTGGTGCACGTGTACATGCTGAAATAACCGGAAATGCTCATTTTTACGCCTTGAGTGAATTAGAATGTCTGGATCAAATTAAAGAGCTTGTTTCATTAATTCCGCATAGCAATCTACAAAAAGCCGCTAAGGTTGAACCTAAAAAACCAACTTATAAAAAAAATATAGAAAATATTATTCCTTCTGACCCTAAGCAACCTTACGATGTGCGTGAAATTATTTATGCACTTACTGATGAATCAAAATTCCTCGAAGTTCAGGAACTTTGGGCATCCAATATCGTAATTGGATTTGGACGAATGGCTGGTGAAACTGTAGGTTTTGTCGCCAATCAGCCTATGTATTTAGCTGGTGTATTGGATTGCGACGCTTCTGATAAAGCTGCACGCTTTATTCGTTTCTGCGATGCGTTTAATATTCCAATTATCACGCTCGAAGATATGCCAGGTTACTTACCTGGTGTTGATCAGGAACATGCGGGTGTAATTCGACATGGTGCAAAAATGCTTTATGCATATTCCGAAGCTACTGTTCCAAAAGTAACCGTAATTTTGCGTAAAGCTTATGGTGGAGGATATATTGCAATGAATTCACGTCACTTGGGTGCCGACTTTATGTTAGCATGGCCAGGTGCCGAAATTGCAGTTATGGGACCTGAAGGAGCAGCCAACATTATTTTCCGAAAAGAAATTATGGAAGCCGAAGATGAAGATGCTATGCGTCAACAAAAGGTTCAGGAATATATCGAAAAATTTGCAAATCCTTATGTAGCAGCTTCTAAAGGCTATATAGATGCTGTAATTGAACCACTTGAAACTCGTGGTTTGTTGTTACATGCCTTAGAAGTATCGAAAAATAAAGACGATCATCGACCACACAAAAAACACGGAGTTCCACCATTTTGATTTATTAACTTATTATTAGCAAGTTAATATATTTTATAGTCCTAAAATTACATAAAAATGACAAACCATAAAATAGAAACTCCTGAATTAGTTGATTTTGCTGTTACTGCACGTAAATACAAAACGCAACTAACACGAAAATTTAAAAGTCGTAAAGTTTGGGTTGATCCTAATCCATTCGAAATACAATCCTTCATACCAGGAACAATTATTCAAATCTCTGTAAAGGAAGGGGATATTGTAAAAGAAGGAGAGCCGCTTTTAATTTTGGAAGCTATGAAAATGCAAAACAGAATTGAAATGCCATTTACAGCCAAAATAAAAAAATTAAACGTAAATGTTGGTGATCGTATTCCTAAGGAAATGTTGATGATTGAATTAGAATCAGTTGAATAACATTTCTATTCTAATTTAACAACTAATTAATCATGTCTATATTTTTCCTATAATTTATATTATGTCAAATTGAATATTCAGTACTTTCATGAACTCCTATCTATGACATAAATTATTAGATTATCACAACTTAAAAATGGCTACAAAATTGAATTTCTTGTAGCCATTTTTAAGTTATAAATTTTAAATTAAATCACATCAAATAATCCAACAATTTCTAAACGAAAATCGAAAATTCGTTTTATATCTTCAGGTGTGTCAACATTTCCATCAAATTGTTGTAAATAAGTAATATAAGCTGATTTTATTTGATTAAAATTTGGATGATTTGCTAATTTCTTAAATACTTCTCCCGAAAGCATATTTGGCTCTTTACCTAAACTCAATGCTGTTAAAGCTTCTACAATTAGTTCTGCCTTATCTTTTATTTCTTTTTCAGTCATAATTTGCTAATAATTAGAATTTTAAATTATTTAGATTCCGAAATTTTGATATCAATTACCAAATTTAATTCATTTAATTGACTTTGATCAATTACCGAAGGTGCGTCAATCATTACATCGCGTCCAGAGTTGTTTTTTGGGAATGCGATACAGTCGCGAATGCTATCGAGTCCGGCAAAAAGTGATACAAAACGATCCAAACCAAAAGCCAAACCTCCATGTGGTGGCGCTCCATAACGGAAAGCACTCATAAGAAAACCGAACTGAGCTTCGGCCTTCTCGGGAGTAAAACCAAGTAGTTCGAACATACGATTTTGGAGTTTACTATCGTGAATACGGATAGATCCCCCACCCAACTCTACTCCGTTCACAACCATATCGTAAGCATTCGCTCTTACCTTACCCGGATCGGTATCCAAATAAGCTAAATCTTCCGGCTTTGGAGATGTAAATGGGTGATGCATAGCATAATACCGTTGAGTATCTTCGTCCCACTCAAACAATGGGAAGTCGATAACCCATAATGGTTTAAATACATCCTTGCTGCGAAGACCAAGCCTTGCTCCTACTTCAAGTCGTAGTTCGCCAAGTGCTTTTTGTGTTTTTGTTTTTGCACCTGCCAACATTAAAATCAAATCACCAGCTTGTGCATTAAACATTTCGGCAATTGCTTTTAAGTCATCGTTCGAGTAAAACTTATCAACAGATGATTTATATGTTCCATCCATTTCGCAGCGAATATATACTAATCCATTCGCTCCTATTTGTGGACGTTTTACAAAATCAGTTAGTTCGTCAATTTGTTTACGTGTGTAGCTTGCACAGCCAGTTGCGCAAATTCCTGCTACATAATCAGCTGAGTCGAAAACCACAAAATCGTGACCTAAAACTGCTTCTTTCAATTCAACAAATTTCATATCGAAACGAATATCCGGTTTATCCGAACCATAATATTTCATGGCATCATGCCAAGTCATTCGTGGGAAATATTCTGCAAAGTCAATATTTTTTACAAACTTGAAAAGATGTTTCACCATACCTTCAAAAATTTGAAGTACATCCTCCTGCTCAACAAACGACATTTCGCAGTCGATTTGTGTAAATTCGGGTTGACGGTCGGCTCGTAAATCCTCGTCGCGGAAACATTTGGCTATCTGGAAGTAACGATCGAAACCTGAGACCATTAAAAGCTGTTTGAATAGCTGCGGTGATTGTGGCAAGGCATAAAACTCACCTGCATTCATGCGTGATGGCACCACAAAATCGCGTGCACCTTCGGGTGTAGAACCAATTAAAACTGGCGTTTCTACTTCTAAAAATCCTAATTGATCTAAGTATCTCCGGGTTTCAAATGCCATTTGGTGACGCAAAATTAAATTTGAGCGCACAGAACTACGACGTAAATCCAAATAGCGGTATTTCATACGAATATCATCACCACCATCCGTATTATCTTCGATGGTAAACGGTGGAGTTTCAGCTTCGTTTAAAATTTGAAGTTTTTCAACTAAAATTTCAACTTCACCTGTAGGAATATTCGTGTTTTTATTGCTACGTTCAGCAACCAACCCTGTAACCTGAATCACAAATTCGCGTCCAAGTTTGTTAGCTTTATCGCAAAGTTCAGCATTGGTTTCGTTGTTGAAAACCAATTGAGTAACGCCATAGCGGTCGCGAATATCCACAAAAGTCATTCCGCCCATTTTGCGGGTACGATGCACCCAACCCGATAAGGTTGTTTGGTTACCAACATGAGAAAGGCGAAGATCGCCGCAAGTTTCTGTTCTATACATAATTAGATTATTTCTAATTAAAAAATTTTAATGATTTATTATTGAACAAAAATACAAAAAATAAATGAAGCAATCAATTAATGCTTACTGGTTTTTTGTATAAAAATAAAAAAAGGTGCAAATTATCACTTGCACCTTTGTATTATTACTTATTTTGATTATCCTACAATTGCTTCAGGAGCAATTTTTTTTACCAAACCTTTCAATACATCGCCCGGACCGAGTTCAAAAAACTCTACAGCACCATCTGTAACCATATTTTTAACGGTTTGTGTCCAGCGTACAGGGGCTGTAAGCTGGGCAATAAGGTTTTCTTTAATTGCCATTGGATCTGTTTGCGGATATGCGTTAACATTTTGATATACAGGGCAAACTGGTGTCGAAAATGTAGTAGCATTGATTGCAGCCTGTAACTCTTCGCTCGCAGGTTGCATGAGTGACGAGTGAAAAGCACCACCAACCGGTAATTTCAAAGCTCGTTTAGCACCTTTTTCTTTTAAGAGTTCGCAAGCTTTATCAACACCCTCGATAGAACCAGAAATTACTAATTGTCCCGGACAGTTATAATTAGCAGGAATAACCACCAAATCCTTGATTGAATCGCAAACCTCTTCGACAGCTTCGTCGCTTAATCCTAATACGGCTGCCATAGTTGAGGGTACAATTTCGCAGGCCTTTTGCATGGCTTGTGCACGTGCCGAAACCAAACGTAATCCATCTTCGAACGAAAGAGCTTTGGCAGCTACTAAGGCTGAAAATTCGCCAAGTGAATGACCTGCAACCATTTCGGGTTTAAAATCGTCGCCTAAAACAAAAGCTGAAATAACTGAGTGAAGAAATACAGCTGGTTGTGTTACTTTTGTTTGTTTGAGGTCTTCGGCAGTGCCTTCGAACATTAAATCGGTGATACGAAAACCAAGAATTTCATTAGCTTTTTCGAAATATTCTTTTGCAAGGGTTGATTGTTCGTATAATTCTTTACCCATTCCTGAAAATTGTGCTCCCTGACCGGGAAAAACATAAGCTCTCATACGTCTATTTTTTGTTATAATTAAAGTCCCATAAGTAAATTAGGACGAATTGATGTATTCAAAAACGGCTGCAAAGATAAAACATTTATAGCATAAACTAAAATTTAAAATTTTTATACAACTAACTAATTACTATTCTGATTCATATACAACTAATTAATTCGTTTTACAAATTAAAAATATTAAAGTAACTTTGCGCTCAACAAAAATGAAAAAAAATGGAATTAATTCGAAAATACTTTCTCAACCTTACTCCTACTCAATTATCTCAATTTGAACAGCTTTACGATTTATATTTCGATTGGAATTCGAAAATTAATGTCATTTCACGTAAAGATATTGAAAATTTGTATATACATCACGTGTTACACTCGCTTGCTATTGCACAAGTTATTCATTTTAGAGCAGGTACTACTATACTTGATGTTGGAACCGGTGGTGGATTTCCAGGTATACCATTGGCAATACTATTCCCCGAAGTACAATTTACATTGATTGATTCTATTGGTAAAAAAATCAAAGTTGGTACAGAAGTATCCAATGCCATTGGACTTAAAAACATAGTTTTAAAGCATTTACGCGTTCAGGAAGAAAAAGCAAAATTTGATTTTGTGGTAAGCAGGGCTGTAATGCCTTTGGATGATTTGGTAAAATTGGTAAAAAAGAATATTAAGAAAGAATGTAAAAATGCCATTCCAAACGGACTTATATGCCTGAAAGGAGGTGAATTACAACATGAAATTTTACCCTACAAAAACATTGCTGATACTTACGAAGTGAGTGATTATTTTAAAGAAGAGTTTTTTAAAACAAAAAAAGTAGTTTATCTTCCTTTATAAGGTAGTTATAAGTGAATTGGTTCATTAGTGAACTAGTTTTACAAAATATACTCATTAACAAGTTAACATAAAACAAATTAACTAACAATTATGACAGTTAAGACATTTACATTCAATCCGTTTCAGGAAAATACCTATTTAGTTTATGATGATACGAAAGAGGCTATGGTTATAGACTGCGGTTGTATACTTGATTACGAAAAAAAGGCATTTAAACAATATATTATTGATAATGAGCTCAATATAGTTAAAGTAATAAATACACATCTGCATTTAGATCATCAATTTGGAAATAAATTTTTAAACGACACCTATAATATTGCACCTTTAGCGCACATCGAAGATGAGTTTTTACTCGAGAATGTAAAATCGCAAGGTGCTATGTTTGGTATTCCGGTGAAAGAAGATGCACAAACTTTGGGTGGATATATTGAAGATAATCAAACGTTTAATTGTGGTAACACTTCGTTTGTAGCATTACATGTTCCGGGTCATTCTCCAGGTAGTGTAGCCATTTATTTTGAAAAAGAAAATGCAGTATTTGTTGGTGATGTATTATTTAAAGGTTCGATTGGTAGAACAGATTTACCGAAAGGTGATTACGCAACATTGATACGTTCTATTCAAAATAGGTTGCTTCCCCTACCCGATTCTACCGTAGTTTATAGTGGTCATGGTCCTACAACGACTATTGGAGAAGAAAAAGTGAATAATCCGTATTTATAGATGAAAGAGCAAAGAACAAAGACTTATTGATACAGATTATTTTCGATAATAAACTGATTTATAAAAGGATGTACCATGTTGGTTATATCCTTTTGTTGTTTAATAAATTCACGAATTTGGGTAGATGAAATGTCATAAACAGGCGTATTCAGTAGTTTCATTTGCGGATAAATAGCTGAAACTTCGTTGAAATCGTAGTTGGTGCGTGGATAAACAACAATGTTGTAATTCGCAAGTAACTCATTGTAATTCTTCCATTTATCAAAAACCAATGCATTATCGCTTCCTATTAACAATGTAAATTTATTATCAGGGAACTCATTCGATATTACTTTCAGCGTATCAATTGTATAGGAAGGAATTGGCATAGTAAACTCAATATCAGACGCTTTTAACTGCGGATTGTGTTTAATTGCACCAATCAACATTTCGAGCCGAAGATTTTCGTTGATTAACTCAACTTGATTTTTGAGTGGATTACAAGGTGAAACAATATACCAAACTTCGTCAAATAGTTTATTCTGAACCAAATACTCACCTAAGCCAAGATGACCCAGATGAAACGGATTAAATGAGCCGAAAAACAAGGCAGTGTTCATAAATATTCGATTTATCCGACTAATGTGGTTTTATTTGATCAAAAAAATCACGAATAATTGCTTCTGTTTCATTTTGCGCTTTTTGTAAATCATCGTTTACCACAATCACATCAAACTGAGACGCAAAACTCATTTCGTGCTCTGCTTTTGCAACCCGTTGGGCAATCATTTCCGGGGTATCTGTTCCTCTTTTATTGAGTCTTTTCAGCAGTTCATCTACGCTTGGAGGTGCTATAAATATTGCCAAAGCATCATCACCGAATTGCTTTTTAATATTTAATCCACCAACTACATCCACATCAAAAATGATATTATTTCCTTTTTCTGAAATGCGTTTTATCTCGCTGCGAAGAGTTCCGTAATACAAATCTTTATATACTTCTTCGAATTCTATAAACTCTTTATTATCAATTCGTTTACGAAATTCATCTGCTGTAAGATAGTAGTAGTCAATGCCATGTTTTTCAACACCACGTGGCAGTCGACTTGTGGCTGAAACAGAGAACTCGAGCCCCAGATTTTTAGTAAGTAAGTGATGTACTATCGTGCTTTTTCCAGCTCCCGATGGCGCTGAAAATATTATAAGTTTACCGG
>DYSC01000113.1:4340-5747 GCA_020726365.1 Porphyromonas sp. | reverse complement strand
GTTGATATTTAACTCCTAACTTTTATATTTTTTATTTTTCATCAAGTATTAAAATGGTATTTATATTGACGAATTTAATGTAAAAAACGTCAACATAATGACGAATTTACCGGTTTATTATTGTTTTGTTTGTGCAACTATTTTAAATAATTTATCATTTCGCCGTATCAACTCATTGGTTTTCATAGAAAAATATGTTCCCTTTTCCACTTTATCAACCGATTTAAGTTGTACTCGTATTTCTTTTACTATGTCTTCATAAGCACCTGTTGTTTCGCCTGTAATAAGTATTTCGTCGCCCACTTCTAAGTATTGAGCTTCTAATAAGAACTCAGCAACACCGAGTTTTTGGAAAAAGTTAGTGCATTTGCCCACGTAGATTTTTTTTTGTGTAGCGGCAGAGCCATAATTGCCGCTCCATTCGCCCAATCGTTGTCCTAAGTAATAGCCGTTCCAAAATCCACGATTAAAGACTTTGCTAAGCCGTGTGTCCCATTCGGCCTTTTTCTCGTCTGTAAACGTTCCATTTAACACCGAATCAATCGCTTCGGAGTAACATCCTACCACTGTTTTTACATATTCGGCTCCGCGAGCTCGTCCTTCAATTTTGAAAACTCGCACTCCTGCCCGCATCATTTCGTCGATAAACCCTATTGTTTTCAGGTCCTTGGGCGACATAATGTATTCGTTATCAATTTCTAATTCAATTTCGGAATCTTTGTCTTTTACGGTATAGCCCCGACGGCAAATCTGATTACAAGCGCCCCGATTAGCCGATACATTTTTTTCGTGCAAACTCAGGTAGCATTTTCCCGAAACTGCCATACACAAAGCACCATGGCAAAACATTTCAATGCGAATAAGCTCCCCACTCCTCCCCTTTATTTGTTCATTTTGTATAGCTCGATAAATTTCGGAAACTTGCTCCATATTTAACTCGCGTGCCAACACCACCACATCGGCAAATTGGGCGTAAAATTTAAGCGATTCCACATTTGAAATATTAAGTTGAGTGGAAAGGTGCACCTCCAATCCTACCTGGTTGGCATACATCAACGCCGAAACATCCGAAGCAATAACTGCCGAAACCTGTGATTCTTTGGCAACATCCATAATCTCGCGCATCAGTGTCAGGTCATTATCGTACATAATAGTATTGACCGTCAAATAACTTTTTACTTTATTTTCGTTGCAAATACGTACAATTTCGCGTAAATCTTCAGTTGTAAAATTAGAACTTGATTTGGCGCGCATATTTAGCTTTTCGATACCAAAATACACTGAATTGGCGCCAGTTTTTATAGCTGCCGAAAGACTTTCCCACGAACCAGCAGGTGCCATGATTTCGAAAGCCCCCCTGCCCCCAAAAGGAGGTTCAATGACTTTTTCTACTCTATTATTATCAAT
>DYSC01000113.1:0-4240 GCA_020726365.1 Porphyromonas sp. | reverse complement strand
TATTATTATCAATCATCATATTATCATTTTTAAAATAAATACTAATTAAAAGTTCCCCAATGTGGATTTATGGAGAAATTTTTCTATAGTTAGGTGTTAGTTTTTCAATCGGGAAACTAATTCCAACCCGAATTTGCTGATACGGAAAATCTTTTATACCGTATTGATATTGAGCAAAATAATCCATATAGCCAGCCAGAATAGTAAATTTTGCTGCATAAACCAATGGAGCATCGCCATAATCAGCACCATAAGTTGGATGGGTATGCATCCATCCCCAATAGCCCGAAAGGGTGTTTTCTAATTTCCATTTGTCGTTACCTATAATCAGTTTTGCACCATACATGGGAGCATCGTTTTGTCGACTGCCCGAAGTTTCCCAACACAGAAATCCAAAATTTCCAACCGTACGAATTTCGTTTATAAATTTGCTTTTTGTATAAAACGATTTTCCAAATTCAACATCGAAATAATATCCTGGTGTATCGTAATAACGCTTTTCATTGAACATTGTTCCCGACGCTGTTTTCAATGTTGTATTCAGAATTATTGCAGGAGCATTCTTACGTTCTTTGAGAATAGAAATACGAGTTTGTACATATAAATCACCATTTGGCTTTCCTGTCAGGTTTCCGTTCATACCACGTGTTCCACTTAATTCGGGTGTAACTATATAATTCTCCAACGTGGTAAACCAAAGTTTAAACGAAACGCGTTCGGGTAGGAGCGGGAGTTCAATTTTTACGTAACCATTTGTAGTTTTATCGCCGTAACCAAAGTAATAATCGCCCATTAAACTTACAGTGGTTTTAGTCGGAATACGTACATCGGTCATTTCAGGAACCGGATTGGCGTTAGGTCCAAACCATGCCGGAGCGTATTTTACTTCTCCGTTTAGCGCAATTACTGAGCAGAATATTATTAATTGAATAATTTTCTTATTCATTTTCTATGTTTTTGATTATTCAGTTGCAAAAGTAACAAAAATATATGACTTCCTTTTATTGAACAATTTGCCTTGAAAATGAGTTTATTATATTCTGCAATTATTGTTTATCAATGAATATTTATAACTTTGCAGCCATTTTGCATAAATATGAAGATTTCGAATATAGAATTTCCTGATAAACCGCTTTTTTTAGCTCCCATGGAGGACGTTACCGATCCGGCCTTTCGCCTTTTGTGTAAACGTTTTGGAGCTGATATGTTATATACCGAGTTTGTGTCGTCCGAAGCGCTGATTCGTGATGTAAATCGTACGAAACAAAAGCTAACAATTTATCCCCAAGAACGACCGATAGCGATTCAGATTTATGGTCACGATCCTGCATCGATGGCTGATGCCGCCCGAATAGCCGCAGAAGCTCAACCGGATATTATTGATATAAATTTTGGTTGTCCGGTAAAAAAAGTGGCTGGTAAAGGGGCAGGAGCGGGGCTACTACGAGATCTTCCGCGTATGCTTAAAATTACGAAGGATATGGTTAATGCAGTGAAAATACCGGTAACTGTAAAAACCCGTTTGGGATGGGATGATGATAGTAAAATTATTGTTGATTTAGCAGAACAATTGCAAGATTGCGGTATTCGGGCGCTAACTATTCATGGTCGTACACGCGCTCAATTATACAAAGGCGATGCCGATTGGAGTTTAATCGGAGAGGTGAAGAATAATCAGCGTATGCACATTCCGATTATCGGTAATGGTGATGTTACTTCGGCTGAGCGGGCATTGGAATATTTTAATCGTTATGGTGTCGATGCTGTTATGATTGGTCGCGGTTCTATAGGTAAACCTTGGATTTTTAGTGAAATAAAACATTATTTCAAAACTGGTGAGCATAAACAAATGCTATCTTTTAATGAACAAAAAGCCATTCTGAAAGAACATATTATCGCTTCGGTTAAATGGTTGGATGTACCTGAAAGTGAAGCCCTCACTCTAAGTGAGAGTATCACTAATAGCGAGCTATGGGACAAACGCCTCAAAGGTATAATTCATGGTCGCCGTCATTTGGCAGCAAGTCCTGTTTTTAAAGGAATTCCAAATTTTAAAGATACACGTATTGCTATGTTAAGGGCTGAAACTTTAAATGATTTATTTGCTATTATCGATTCGGTTGAAGAACCTGTTGATAGTATATTATTATTTTAAAAACTTAATATCATGTTTAAACAATTAAAAATCAAACTTTTATTTCCAATTTTGGGTTTAGGAGGACTTTTATTTATGACTCCATCTTGCAACAATTCGAACAAACTTAGTTCAGGTATCGACCTGAAAAATTTAGACACAACTACAGTTCCGGGAAAAGATTTTTACCAATACTCTTGTGGTGGTTGGATGAAAAATAATCCGCTCACTGGCGAATACTCTCGCTTCGGTAGTTTTGATTTTTTAGCCGAAAATAATCGGAAACAGTTGCGCGAACTGATTGAGGAAATTGCTTCAAAACCTGCTGATCAGGGAACTGTTGAACAGAAAATTGGCGATTTGTACAATCTGGCTATGGACAGTGTAAAACTGAATAAAGATGGTATTAACCCTGTTGAAGCTCAGTTAAAAACCATTGCTAATCTTAAATCTACTCAGGAGTTAACCAAATTGTTGCCCGAACTTTTACAAACGGATATAGATGCTTATTTTTCGCTCTATGTGGATGCCGACCCAATGAATAGTACTCAGTATTTGGTACAAACCTACCAAAGCGGAATCAGTTTGGGAGAGCGTGAGTATTATCTTGATAACGATGCTCAAACAACCAATATTCGTAACAAGTATAAAGAGCATGTTGTTAAAATGTTTCAGCTTTTTGGTTTTGACGAGCTGGTTGCCAAGCAAAATATGGAATCGGTTCTTAAAATTGAAACTCGTTTGGCAAATGCTGCTTACGACCAAATTAAATTACGCGACCCTCATGCTAATTACAACAAAATGACTATTGCTGATTTGCAAAAATTGGTTCCGATAATTAACTGGATTGATTATCTCAAAGAGTTGGGTGTGGCTCAAATTAATGATATTAGCGTTTCGCAAAAAGAATCGTTACTCGAAGTCGGAATTATTATTTCAACTGAGCCATTATCTAACCAAATAGCTTACCTGCAATGGAAAGTTATCGATGCTGCTGCTGGTTATTTAAGTGATGAAATCACGGAACAAAACTTTGATTTTTATGGAAAAACACTTTCCGGAAAAACGGAGCAATCGCCTCGTTGGAAACGCGCTGTAAGCAATGTGGATGGTGTTCTTGGTGAAGCCGTGGGGCAGATGTATGTAAAAAAATATTTCTCTGCTGAGGCAAAAGAACGTATGCTGAAATTGGTTTACAACTTGCAAAAATCTCTTGGCGAACGCATTGATGCTGTAACATGGATGGGCGATTCAACAAAAGCAAAAGCCATTGATAAATTGAATAGTTTTCACGTCAAAATTGGCTATCCAGATAAATGGCGCGATTATTCTAAACTCGAAATTAGCAAAGTTTCTTACTATGCCAATATCCTACGCGCCAATCGTTTCGAAAGTGATTATATGTTTGCCAAAGCTACTCGCAAACAGGTTGATAAAGACGAATGGTTAATGACACCACAAACGGTGAATGCTTATTACAATCCCTCGACCAACGAAATTTGTTTTCCGGCCGGAATTTTGCAATATCCTTTCTTTGATATGAAAGCTGATGATGCGTTTAATTACGGTGCAATTGGAGTGGTTATTGGACACGAAATGACACATGGTTTCGATGATCAAGGTTCGCAATACGATAAAGAAGGTAATTTGAAAAATTGGTGGACTGCTGATGATAAAAAGAATTTTGATTTACGCACCAAAGTTTTGGCTGATTTCTTTGATGCTATCGAAGTTGCTCCGGGTACAAAGGCAAATGGAAAATTTACATTGGGCGAAAATATTGCTGACCATGGTGGTTTGCAGGTTTCGTATAATGCATTTACCAAAGCCACTAAGGAATCACCTTTAGCTAAAGTTGATGGATTCACACCTGAGCAGCGTTTCTTTCTGTCGTACGCTAATGTGTGGGCTGGTAATATCCGCCCTGAGGAAATTTTGGTCTTAACTAAGTCCGACCCTCATTCGCTTGGTAAATGGCGTGTAAATGGTGCTTTACCACATATTCAGGCTTGGTACGATGCTTTTGGGATTAATGCAACTGATGCCATGTATGTAAAACCGGAGAATAGGGTTAGTATTTGGTAGAAATTTTGTATAATTAGTTAG
>DYSC01000112.1 GCA_020726365.1 Porphyromonas sp. | reverse complement strand
CGATGCTTCACTTACAGGTAATTACAGTGGTGCAGGTTTTACGTGTAAAAACCTGACTGTGAATGCAGGTAAACAAACTACTATTACTTCAGGTACTTTGGCTGTAAATGGCGATTTTACATTAAAAAGTGATGCCAATAATGGTACTGCTACTTTTATTGATGATGGAGGGACATTAACTGTTACAGGTGGGGCAACCAAGGTAGAACAATACATAACTGCGGGTCGTAACTGGTATTTTGCCAGTACGGTAAGTGGAGCTATGAGTTCGGTGTTTGATGCTGCGGGTACAAATAAAATGTATAGCTATGCAGAATCAAGCAAATCATGGACGGAAATAACCGATAATACAACAGCACTTGGCGCAAATATGGCAGGCTATATTGCCAATGTAGGCAGTACTGGCGTGGTAACATTTACAGGTGGAAGTTTAAATACCGGAGCACAATCGGCTACTGCATTAAGTTACACTTCTGGCGATAAAGCAGGTTACCATTTATTGGGAAATCCATATCCTTCGTATATAGACTGGACGGGTGCATCAAGAACAAATGTGGATGATGCAGTTTGGTACAGAACCAAAAACGCCGGTGGAACCTATGTGTTTGATACTTTTAATGGTACGGGTACAAATAACAATGGCTTGGGTGCAGTAACTGCCAACATACCTCCTATGCAGGCATTTTGGGTGCACGTTGCAGCTGCAGGAACAGGTTCTGTTGCATTCGACAATACGGGTCGTAATCACCGTGATGTAAGTACGAATAATTTCCGCGCTCCAAAGCAAAAGGAACAGAAAGTACTTCGTTTACAACTTACAAATGGCACAAATAGCGATGAGACTTTATTGGTGTATAATACGGAAGCACAAAATAGTTACGATAGTTTTGATGCCTATAAAATGTCGAACAACAACGTGGAAATTCCTGAATTATTTACCAAAATAGATAATAACGAATTAGTTATCAATGGCATGTCCGATTTTCAGTACAATCAGCCATTGGCACTTGGTTTCCGCACGGGCAAAGCAGCAGCATTGAACATAAAAGCTAACGAGTTGACGAACTTCGATGCAGATACGCGCGTGTGGTTGATGGATAATCTGGAAGGTGTGCAAACAGATATAACCGAAGGAGCAATCTATAACTTTAATTCAGAGTCTGTTACCAGCGATAGTCGATTCAGTATTATTTTCAAAACCGCTGCGGGCACCTCTGCTAACAAAGAATTTGTGGACGATAATTCGATAGTTATATTTAAAAATGCCGACAATCAGATAACCATAAATTGCAAAAACGCAATCGACAATACAAGCATGGTTAGCATACATAGCATTATGGGACAAAAACTGATAAGCAAAAAATTGCTGTCGTCAACAACGGTGCTTGATATGCCAGGCTCAGCGGGTATTTACTTAATTTCGGTAACAAATGGCGGTAAAAGTTTGACAAAAAAAATAATGATTACGTTGTAGTAAAAGTAGATTTGAGAATTGTTAGTTTATGGGGCGCGGCGCAATTAACGCTTACTCCACATATTCCAACCAAAAGTTTTCGCCATCGAAAACTCCGTACGAAAATATTGAAACAAAGTCGCCGAGGATAACAACGCGGCTTTTGTTTTTTAACTGCAGTTCGAGCGCTACATGGCGATGTCCGTACACAAAAAAGTCGATATCGGGGTGCGATTCCGAATAAGCTTTGGAGTATTTTACCAAATTTTCCTGATGCTCGCCCTGATAGTTGCCGTCGTAAGCCTTGTGTTTCAGTCGGTTTTGTTTCGACCATTTGTATCCAAATTGTTGCCCCCAGCGTATCGGGAAATAGCCAAAGAGTTGCTGTGCCGTGCGGCTGTGGAATATCTTGCGAATGAATTTAAAACCCTTGTCGTTGTCCAATCCATCGCCATGTGCCATGTAAAAGCGTTTGCCTTGCAGGTCGATAGTTTCCGGCTTGCGATGAACGATTAATCCCACTTCCTGTTCCAAATAACCAAAAGTCCAAATGTCGTGATTGCCGGTGAAAAAGTGAATTTCGATACCCGCATCCACCATTTCGGCTAATTTGCCCAGCAGTCGCACATAACCTTTGGGCACAACGGTTTTGTATTCGAACCAAAAATCGAATATATCGCCTAACAAATAAATGGCTTTAGCTGTTGGGCGCACACTTTCGAGCCAGCGAACCAATTTACGTTCGTGCTCTATTTTATCGTCGAGTAATAAGGAACCAAGATGGGCGTCGGATACAAAATAGATCATTCTTTTTAAAGTTAGAAGTCAGAAATTAGAAGTCAGAACCAACGGTCAGCGACCGAATGGAGATAAATTAGAAATCATCACATCAACTTATCACCACATTATCAAATTATCACATCAATAAACCTTCACCGTTTTCCCCAGCGTAATATAACTCAAATACCCACTTACGTCGTAGCCCATTTCGGTAATAAGTTGCATATAGTTTTTTACTTGTTTAACATGGCTTTCTTTCTCGGCTTCGCCAAATTTATAGTCAATTACGATAGCTTTACGGCTGTTTATTACAACACGGTCGGGGCGGTAAAGTTTAGCACCATGCGTGAGAATTACGGCTTCGTTGAGCACCGTGTTTGTTTCGGCAAACCATTCGGCAGTTTCGGGCTGTAGCCAAAAGGCATCGAGCATTTGGCGCACTTTTTCAGCTTCGGCGGTATTAATTTTTCCTTCGCGCACACAGTTTTTTAAAGCCGCTTCGGTGTCGTTTTTTGTTCGGATATTTTGCAAAACTTCGTGCATTATTGTCCCGAGATTCAGGCTACTGTCGGTCAATTCCTGCAATTCGAGCCACGCGTCGGTGCTACTGTTTCGCAGGCGAAGGCGGCCCGTAGGCGAACTCGAACGGTAGGAAGTTATTTGTTCGGTTGGCACTGTTGCCGGAATATCTTCTTTATTTTTCCGTGTTTCTTCGCCAAGTGTGAACTCGTTTTTTTCCCCATCGTAATGTGTCGACAGTGTTGAAACACTATCCATTTTATTCGAAAAAATATTGTGCATCAATACCGAGAGTGAAGCAATTTTATCAATGCTTTCGGGTTCTTTTTTGGGCGCCGGAGCCATGCAAATCAGTTCGTGTTTAGCACGGGTAAAAGCCACATAAGCCACATTCAGGTTGTCGATAAACTGATGCATTAGCTCGTCGAAATACTGCGGTGCAAAAATGGACTGCGCCAGTTTCGAACTATATTCCACCGGTATCAAAGGCAATTCGTTGAACGGCTCGTGTTGCGGCTCCGTCCACAAAATGTTTTTGAAAAATGCTCCTTTTTGGCTCAAATCCCATTCGCAGAACGGAATAATCACCACTTTAAAATCCAATCCTTTCGACTTGTGAATGGTCATTACACGGAAAGCATCGGCGTTTTCGGGTGTGGAAATACTTTGTTTGTAACCCGCCGTATCCCACCATTTTATAAAACTATAAATATCGGTATTTTTGCCCGAAGTAAATTTAAAAACAGCATCTTGAAATCCCTGTACAAAAGCGGTTTCGTTGTACCAACTACCTAAGTCGAACAGCGTTATTATTTTCTCGACTAAATCGTATACCGATACGTTTTTAACCTGTTTCAAGGCGTTATTCTGCTCCATGCTGAACAAATGTGAGTAATTTTCAGTTTCGTCCGAATTGGAGAAGCAAGCTTGTAGCGCTTCGTTTGCCGAAAGCCCCAGTGCCGCACGTGCAAATTCGTAGTTGAGCACCGTTCGGCTAATGCTGTCGGTCGGATTAAGCATAATTTTCAGCATCGAAATAATAAACCGCACTGCCGAAGCTGATGCAATAAGGAGCCCTTCGCTGCCCATCACATTGTAGCTAAACCCTTCGCGCGCCTGCCCCGACGATTTGTAGCTCAATAGGGTATGAATCACATCACTTGCTTCCGAATTTTTCTTTACCAAAATAGCCACATCGCAAGGTTGATAGCCGCGTTCTTGTAAATTTTCAAGTAAGGTAGGGAGGCGATGCAAACTTTCATTTTCCCAACCATCCTCGTTTTCGTCGCGGTCGATAAAAGTCATTTTTACCTGACCAACGCCGGCTCTGGGCGATGTTTCTTGTTTTAAATGACTGTAAGCGTGTAAAATACGATGCGTATGTTTTTCCAATTCGGGATAAACACCAAGCACAGGTTCGAGTGTTGCATTGAGTTTGTGTTGAAGCAAAACAGCCGCAGCTTGAAAAAAATCGTTGTTAAAAGCAACAATATTCTCATCGCTTCGCCAATTAGTGTCTAAACTAATTTCGGTAATCTGTTCGGGTCTGAAATCGTTCAACACCCGTTCGTCTAACAGTTTCCAATCAGAATTTCGCCATCGGTAAATACTTTGTTTTACGTCGCCCACTACGAGGTTTAGGTTTTCGGCAGCAAGACTATTTGTTATGAGTGGCAAAAAGTTTTTCCATTGCAAAACCGAGGTGTCCTGAAACTCATCAATCATAAAATGGTCGATGTTGATACCTGTTTTTTCGTATACAAAAGGCGTGTCCGAATTATCGATAATGCGGTTGAGCAGCATATTCGTGTCCGAAATAAGCATGGTATTTTGCTCGTCGGTCAGTTTTTTTATCTGCATGGCTAAGTCGGTAAGTATGCCCAGCGTGTTGATATATTTCAGAATTATTCCAGCCGAATTGTAAAACACTATATCGTTGCGCAGCCAATCGGTCAATTGCTGTATATTTTGCTGTAAGCCAGTGTTGTAAATGCTTTTGATAGCTGCAATTGCTCCTTTCGGTGTGCTTTTGGCATAGCAATTTTCCACCGCCTCGCCCATAGCTACAAAAGTATCTTTCAGTTCGTAATTGCCCGCCACATACTTTTCGAGCCGTTTCATTCCCGAATGCGAACCGCCTTTGAAATTATCGGGAGTGATACCAGCCGATGCAATAAGTTGTAGCGTTTTGTTACTCAGGGCTTTCACCTTTTCGTCGAAATCCGATTGAATCCGGCGCAATTTAGCACGATAAGCCGTCAGAAACTCGCGGTCGTGCAGTTTACGGTTGGTTTCTTCGGCTTTGTTTTGGTAGCTTTCCTTGAAAATTTCCTTGCCCAGACTTTCGATATTTTTGCGTGGATTCCAGCCTTCCGATTGTTCGATGCGCTCTTCGGCAAAGTTGGTGAGCCACGTGAGCAACTGTTTGTTATCCTCCAGATTCAGGTCGTGAAAAAGATTGTCGATAGATTGTTGCAGGGTGGTGTCGCTGTCCAACTCCAGGTTGTAACCGCCATGTACACCAATTTCGCGCGCAAAAGCCCGAATTACTTGCTGAAAAAACTTATCGATGGTACTAATGGAAAACGACGAATAATCGTGCAAAATAGCAATCAGAATTTTACGGGCACGGTGGTCAACAGCCTCTGCGGTGAGTTTGTAGTTGTCCATTAAATCGGCTCTGTAATCCGACTTTTGACCGGTGCTCAGCGCGTATAACTCCTTCAGTATGCGCGACTTCATTTCATCCGTCGCTTTGTTGGTAAATGTAACAGCTAAAATCTTACGGTACGTGCGCTCATTATCCCTGCTAAAAAGCAGCGAGATAAAATCGCCGGTCAAACGATGCGTTTTTCCCGAGCCAGCCGATGCGCGATAGATGTTTAACAAGGTATTGGATGATTTGCTTCAATTGGCATTAGCCCTTCGAAGCGGTTTTTTGAATTGCAAATATACATAAAAATCTGATTAATAAATCAGTTTACATCCGCGTACCTATTCTTTTGTTTTTTTCTTTTTAAAACATATAAAAGTCACTTACCATATTTGTAT
>DYSC01000022.1 GCA_020726365.1 Porphyromonas sp. | reverse complement strand
CGCGAGCACGAAGTGCCAAGCTAAGAGTTGCCGAGAGATGATGTGGTGATGTGGTGATAAAGTGACCAAGCACTTTATAACTTTATAACTTTATGAACTTTATGAACTTTATAAACTTTATGAACTAAACAATGAGTTGGATACGAAAAATAGCGGAAGGAATTAAAGGCAATGAAGATTTCAATGATTTGAAATCGAGTACTTTGCGCGATATTATTAATGGAAATATTCTTACAAAAAATTTTTTGCAGAAACAATATCCGCTACTGATATTAATTGCATTTTTGGCTTTTTTGTACGTGGACAATCGCTACTACAGCGAAACACAATTATCGAAAGTTCTAAAATTAAAACGTGAAATTCAGGATATTAAATACGAATCGCTTACTATTTCGGCCGAGTTAATGGAGATAAGTCGGCAGTCGAATGTACGCAAAATGATTAAAGAACGAGGACTCACACTTTCGGAATCGAACACGCCTTCTGTAGTGATAGAGGTGAAAACAGTAAATAATGAGCAGTAAGTGGTAAGCAGTTTGTAGAAAAATTTTATATTTTCTAACTTATAATTTATAATTTCAAAAATGGCAGGTAAACGCGATAGCATAGTTTTACGATTTGGGATAGTATACTTCGGTATAGTACTCCTTTTTGTGGCTGTACTGATTCGTATTATCTATCTACAAACAGCCGAAAAAGACGAATGGTTGGCTGTGGCTGCAAAAACTAAAAAAACCGACATTTCGGTAAAACCGAACCGTGGAAATATTTTTGCATGCGACGGACGCTTAATGGCGAGCTCCATTCCTTCCTATTATATTTATATGGATACCCGCGTAGAGGCACTACGCAAAGATGAAGGGAAACTTTTTAAGGAAAAAGTTGATTCGTTATCGAACAGTATGGCGGCTTATTTTGGCGACCGTAAAGCTATCGAATACAAATCCATGTTCAAAAAAGCATACCGCGAGAAAAAAGGCGAATTGCGAATTTACCCCAAAAGAATAACCTACGAACAGCTCAAAGCAGTAAAAAAAATGCCGCTTTTCTGGCTTGGTCGCAACAAAAGCGGACTAATTACCAAAGAGATGCTTCGTCGCGAAAAGCCGTTTGGCTCATTAGCTTCGCGCACCATTGGCGATATTTATGCCGACGAAACGAAAGGTGGAAAAAACGGATTAGAGCTGTTTTTTAATCGCGAATTACTTGGATCTCCCGGTGTTTCAGTTCGTCAAAAAGTGGCAAACCGTTTCGAGGAAACTGTTACTGTAGAGCCGATTAACGGACTTGACATTTTAGCTACGATTGACCTGAACATGCAGGATATTGCCGAAAAAGCCTTAGTTGATAGTATGCGTTCGTTCAATGCCGGCAGTGGTTACGCCATTGTAATGGAAGTAAAAACCGGCGAAGTGAAAGCCATTGTTAATATGTATCAAAATCCCGATGGCACATTTACCGAAAATAAAAACGGAGCTGTTTCCGACCAAGTAGAGCCGGGGTCGACCTTTAAAATATTCTCGCTCATAGCTTTATTAGACGAGGACAAAGCAAAAATTACCGATGTAATGCATACCGGTTATGGTGTACATCAATTTGCCGGACGAGACATGAATGACCATAATGCCAAAAAAGGAGGCTTTCAAGACATTACGCTTGCCGAAGCAATTCACGGCTCATCGAATGTGGGTATTTCAATAGCAGTTGTCAATGCATGGGGAAATAATCCGGAAGGATACGTTGAAAAGTTGTACAAAATGGGTATGAATGAGAAATTTGATTTGGAAATACCCGGAAACTCCGGTCCAATAATTCGTCATCCGAAAGATAAAGCACACTATTGGTCGGCAACCAAATTACCTTGGATGTCAATTGGTTACGAGTCGCAAATACCACCTATTTATACATTAGCTTATTACAACGCTATTGCCAATAAAGGAAAACTCATTCGTCCGTTTTTTGTAAAAGCTATTATGCGTAACGGTGTAAAAATTAAAGAATTTCAAACAGAAACTATTCGCGAACAAATTTGCCGCCCGTCGACTCGTCAGATTGTACACGAAACATTAATAGGTGTATTAGAAGCCACGAGAGGGACAGCCAAAAACGTACGCTCGAAATTTGTACGAATTGCGGGTAAAACCGGAACAGCGCTGATTTCGAAAGGAGCAGCCGGTTACAAAGCAGGAGGAAAAAACTATCAGTTGTCGTTTTGTGGTTATTTTCCGGCCGATGACCCACTTTACACGTGTATAGTTGTGATTCGCGACCCAAAACACGGATATCCTTCGGGCGGATTAATGGCTGGTTCGGTATTTAAAAGTATAGCCGAAGAAATAATGTCGCTGAAATCGAACCTGAAACCCGAGAATTTAAAATTGGATACAACAAAAATTTACCCCTATATGCCTGAAATTAAATCCGGCTACGCAAAAGCGGTGAATTCAGTACTATCAGGTGTTCAACTTGGAATTCCATCTGTAAATGCAAACTGGATAAAATCGGAAGCCAACGATGGTACAATGAAGATCAAACCTATAAAAGTGTATAGCAACCGACTTCCCGATTTACACGGTATGGGTGCAAAAGACGCTTTGTTCCTGTTAGGACAAATGGGATTGCGCGTACAAGTTTCGGGACGAGGAAAAGTAACAGCACAAAATATTTCGGCTGGTTCCGCTGTAAAAAAAGGACAAATGATACAGATAACGTTGGATTAGTTTGAAGAGTTTGAGGAGTTTGAAAGGTTTGAGGAGTTTGAGGAGTTTGAGGAGTTTGAAGGGTTTGAAAGGTTTGAAGAGTTTGAAGGGTTTGAAGGGTTTTTTAAATAGTAAATTATAAAAAGATGGTTTTAAGCGATTTAATTCAAAACATAAAAGTAATTTCAATTTGGGGAAATACCGAAGTTGAGGTTTCGGGCATACAATTCGACTCGCGAAAAGTAGAAGCCAATTCTGTTTTTGTTGCTACTTGTGGTTCGGCTGTTAATGGGCACGAATTTATTGGCATGGCTATCGAAAAAGGAGCAAAAGCTATTGTCTGCGAGAAATTGCCTACTGAAATTATTGATGGCGTTTGCTATTTGGTTGTCGAAAACAGTTCGGACGCTTTGGGTAAAATAGCATCGGCATGGTACGATTTTCCTTCGTCGCAACTCACCATGGTGGGCGTAACAGGTACAAACGGCAAAACAACCATTGCTACATTGCTTTATAAATTATTTCGCGAATTGGGCTACAAAGCCGGATTGCTTTCTACCGTATGTAATTATGTAAACGACGAAGCAATTGAAGCTACACATACCACGCCCGATGCGTTGGCGCTCAACGAGTTATTGGCACGCATGGTAGATGCCGGTTGCGAATACGCTTTTATGGAAGTAAGCTCCCATTCGGTTGACCAACGCCGCATTGCCGGACTTGAATTCGACGGGGGCATTTTCACCAATATTACGCGCGACCATATTGATTATCACCTGACTTTCGAAAATTATTTAAACGCAAAAAAAGGATTTTTCGACGCTTTATCGTCCGACGCTTTTGCGCTTACCAATGCAGATGATAAAAACGGATTGGTGATGCTCCAAAACTCAAAAGCCAAAAAATATACATACTCGCTGCGCGGCATGGCCGATTTTAAAACCAAAATTCTGGAACACGGATTTGATGGTATGTTGCTGGACATGAACGACCGCGAAGTAAATGTGTCTTTTATCGGAAAATTCAACGCCAGCAATTTGTCGGCTGTATTTGGAGCTGCCGTGCTTTTGGGCGAAGATGAATTGGAAGTGTTGCGCATTATTAGCTCACTTAGTTCTGTTTCGGGTCGATTTGAAACGCTACGCGCACCACAAGGTTTTACTGCTATTGTAGATTATGCACACACGCCCGATGCGTTGAATAATGTGATTTCAACGATCAATCAAATTTTACAGGGCAATGGCCGATTGATTACGGTGGTAGGCTGCGGTGGCAATCGCGACAAGGGCAAACGCCCCATGATGGCGCGTGAAGCGGTGGATGGAAGTTGGAAAGCCATACTAACATCTGATAATCCACGCAACGAAGAACCTCAGGACATTTTGAATGATATGGTTGCCGGACTTGACATGACTCAAAAAGCAAATAGCCTGACCATAGTTGACCGCCGCGAAGCCATAAAAACTGCTTGCGCTTTGGCACAAGCTGGCGATGTAGTGCTTGTTGCCGGAAAAGGGCACGAAGATTATCAGATTATTAAAGGTGTAAAATACCATTTTGACGACCGGGAAGAGGTGAGGAATTGCTTTTGACTCAATTATAAATTATAAATTATTAATTAAATTATGCTGTACCACTTATTTACCTACTTAGACAAGTATTTTGATATTCCCGGAGCGGTGATGTTCACATCTATTTCGTTTCGTACGGGAGTAGCATTTATTACCGCGTTGATACTGTCGACTTTATTTGGTCGCAGAATAATCGACTATTTGCAAAAAAAACAAATTGGCGAAACCATACGCGATTTAGGTTTGGAAGGACAAATGAGCAAAAAAGGTACACCAACCATGGGAGGTGTTATTATAATCAGTGCCATTTTAATTCCAACATTGCTATTGGCTGCGCTGAATAATATTTACGTTATTTTGATGATAACAACCACCGCATGGATGGGGCTGATTGGATTCTTGGACGATTATATCAAAGTTTTTCGCAAAAATAAAGAAGGGCTAAAAGGCAAATTTAAAATTGTAGGTCAAATAGGCTTAGGATTAATCGTTGGACTAACTATGTATTTTAGTCCAGACATTGTAATTCGCGAAAACACCGAAATAAAAGGAAAAAACACACGTGTTGAGGGAGTTACTTATGCCAAACATGATATAAAATCGACAAACACAACGATCCCATTTTTCAAAAACAACAACCTCGATTATGCCGATGCATTTACATGGGCTGGCGAAAAAGCACAGCAATATGGTTGGATTTTGTTTGTTTTGGTTGTAATTTTTATTGTAACCGCAGTCTCGAACGGTGCGAACATGACCGATGGATTAGATGGATTGGCAACAGGCTCATCGGCAATTATCGGGGTCATTCTCGGGATATTAGCTTACGTATCGGGCAACGTCAACTATGCCGGATATCTGAATATTATGTACTTGCCGGGTACAGGCGAGTTGCTTATTTACGCCGGTTCATTTATTGGTGCAACAATTGGATTTTTGTGGTACAATGCTTTTCCAGCTCAGGTTTTTATGGGCGACACAGGCAGTTTAACCTTAGGTGGAATTATTGCTGTATTTGCCATTGTTATTCACAAAGAATTATTGATACCGATACTTTGCGGGATATTTTTAGTTGAAAACATGTCGGTTATAATGCAGGTAAGTTATTTTAAATATACTAAAAAGCGTTACGGCGAAGGTCGTCGTATTTTTAAAATGGCACCGCTGCATCACCATTTTCAGAAACCAGGTAATGCAGGCATTCAAGCCTATTTCCAAAACCCACTACAAGCAATGCCCGAATCGAAAATTGTAATTCGTTTTTGGATTGTAGGAATTATTTTAGCAGCAATAACGATTATTACATTGAAAATCAGATAGTCCCCTAAATCCCCCGATGGGGGACTTAAAGAACTTAGAGAATGGAAAATGCAAAAATAGATAACGATACTAACTCAAAAAGCCTCTCTACTGGGAAGGTTGGTGTAGTTTCTCGTATTGTGATTTTAGGCGGTGGCGAAAGTGGTGCAGGTGCAGCCATTTTAGCAAAAAAGCAAGGCTTTGAAGTGTTTTTATCCGACTTATCGGAAATAAAACCCAAGTACAAAGCGCTGCTGAATGAGTACGGCATTGATTGGGAAGAAAAACAACACACAGAAGAAAAAATACTCAATGCAACCGAAATTATAAAAAGTCCGGGGATTCCGGATAAAGCACCGCTAATTAAAAAGTTACAAGCGCAAAGTACACCCGTAATTTCCGAAATTGAATTTGCCGGACGATATACCGATGCTAAAATGATTTGCATTACCGGGAGCAACGGTAAAACGACAACAACCATGCTCACCTATCATATTCTAAGAAATGCAGGATTTAATGTAGGATTGGCCGGAAATGTAGGAAAAAGTTTGGCGCTACAGGTTGCCAACGAAAATTTCGAATATTATGTAGTGGAATTAAGTAGTTTTCAATTAGATGGAATGACCGAATTTAAAGCTGACATTGCTATTTTGCTAAATATTACACCCGACCATTTGGATCGCTACGATTATAACTTCCAGAATTATGTAGATTCAAAATTTCGCATTACGCAAAACCAAACAAAAGACGATGCTTTTATTTTTTGGGAAAACGACCCTGTGATTAAAGCTGAATTAGCGAAGCGAAATATTCAATCGACCCTATATCCGTTTGCTATCGAGCGCAACGAAAAAACAAAAGCATTTATCGAGAAAGACGAATTGATAATTAAAACATTAAAAACAGTATTTACTATGCCACAATCAGCACTTGCAATTCAAGGACTTCACAATATCCATAACTCCATGGCAGCCGGATTAACTGCCACCGTTTTGAATGTAAAAAAAGAAAACATTCGCGAGTCATTAATGGATTTTCAGGGTGTGGAGCATCGCCTCGAATATGTGGCTACTGTGCGTAATGTGCGCTATGTCAACGATTCGAAGGCTACCAACGTGAACTCATGTTGGTACGCATTGCAAAGCATGAAAACGCCTGTCGTGTTGATTTTGGGCGGTACCGACAAAGGAAACGATTACAGCGAAATTGAGGAATTGGTGCTCGAAAAAGCAACCGCACTGATTTTTATGGGTGTGGATAATGCGCCATTGCATAAATTCTTTGATGGAAAAATTGCCAAAATTATGGATGTAACTTCGATGGAAGATGCCGTGAACGCAGCCTACAAAATGGCAAAGTCTGGCGAAAGTGTTTTATTATCACCATGTTGCGCAAGTTTCGATTTGTTTCAGAACTACGAAGACCGTGGTCGTCAGTTTAAAGCGTGTGTTAGAAATTTATAGAAGTAAGACGTAAGAAGATGGATTCACTTTTAAAAAAATACTTACGTGGCGATGCTACACTTTGGATAGCATTTATCATGCTGTGTGTGGTTTCGATAATCGAAATGTACAGCGCCTCGAGCACATTGGCATACAAAGCAGCCAACCATACAGCACCCATGTTGCGTCACGTAGGTTTTTTGACCGGTGGTGCGCTCATTGCCATTTTTGTGCATCTTATCCCCTATCGGTTTATCCGGCTGCTATCGTATGTCGGTTTACTTCTGTCCATAGTTTTGCTTATTTTGGTGCAGTTTATGGGTCAAAGCGAAAACGATGCCGCGCGTTGGTTGGTAATTGGAGGCGTGCAATTTCAACCTTCCGAGTTAGCCAAACTGTCGGTTATTATTGTGGCTGCCGATTTTATTTCGCGCATAAAAAATCCGGCATCTGATGAAAATCGGTACTTCTGGAGCATTATGGTGATACTTGCCATTGTTACGCCACTCATTTTAATCGAAAACTTTTCGACAGCGGGTATCCTTTTTGGTGTTGTTTTTATTATGATGTTTATTGGTAAAATATCGATGAAAAAACTTGGAATTATTGCCGGTGGTTTAATTGTAGCAGCAATAATGGGCTATGGAGCTATCAAAGCCATTCCGAGCGACAGCATGCCAAAACCACTTAAACGCGCCTATACATGGACAAGTCGTATTGATAAATTTTTTGTAGAAGATACCGATAAAAAAGAAGATAAATATGCCATAACCGACGATAATTTGCAGGTGCAACATGGTAAAATTGCCATTGCACGAGGAGGGATTTTTGGCGTAATGCCCGGAAATAGTGTGGAGCGCGACTTTTTGCCACAGGCATATTCCGATTTTATTTTTGCAATTATTGTGGAGGAAATTGGACTTATTGGAGGATTTGTGGTAATGCTCCTGTACCTGATATTGCTCTACCGAGCCGGTAGAATTGCCATGGAAAGCCCTACGGTATTTCCTGCCGTGGTGGTAATCGGGCTATCATTAATGATTGTTATTCAGGCATTTGTAAACATGGCTGTAGCCACAAGTCTAGGTCCAGTTACCGGACAGCCGCTGCCATTAATCAGTCGTGGTGGTACATCAATTTTAATAACCTGTATTTATTTTGGAGTAATTTTGGGTGTTACCCGTCAGATAAAAGAAGAGGGACAACCTCGCGACAAAGAAATGGATACTACACCCGAATCAGCCATTCCGGTTGTAAATTTGGAGGAGATTTAGCCCCCGACCCCTAAAGGGGAGATAATTACAAATATTTTTAACGAAATAGTTTATAAATATGGATACTAAAAAGAAAAATCAAAACAATACTAACTCAATTCCCATTCAGGGACTAGTGTCCTATCGTTTTATTGTAAGTGGTGGTGGTACCGGTGGACATATTTTCCCTGCCATAAGCATAGCAAACGAATTAAAGAAACGATTTGCCGATGCCGAAATTTTATTTGTAGGTGCTAAAGGTCGTATGGAAATGGAACGTGTTCCGGCAGCAGGCTACCGCATAGAGGGGCTACCTGTAAGTGGCTTCGACCGTAAAAACATGCTTCGTAATGTAAAAGTGCTGTTGAATTTAGCCATTAGCATATTAAAAGCGCGGAAAATCATTCGTACTTTTAAACCCGATATTGCCATTGGTGTAGGTGGTTATGCCAGTGGTCCGTTACTAAAAGCAGCATCGGGTTTTGGCGTACCAACATTGCTTCAGGAGCAAAATTCGTACGCGGGAGTTACCAACAAACTGCTGGCTCAAAAAGCTTCGAAAATTTGCGTGGCTTACGACGGTATGGAAAAGTTTTTTCCGAAAGATAAAATTGTAAAAACCGGCAATCCTGTTCGTCAAGATTTATTTAATGTAGCTCCAAAAGCCGCTGAGGCCTACGAGTTTTTTGGTTTTAAACCCGATAAAAAAACACTGCTTATTGTGGGTGGTAGTTTGGGTGCGCGCACTATTAATCAAAGTATTATTGCTCAATTAGATGCATTAAGCAAAGCCGGCATTCAGATAATTTGGCAGACAGGTAAATTCTATATCGACGATGCCCGAAAAGCAGCCGAAAATTACGCTTCGAAAACATTTTTAGTAACCGATTTCGTTTCGCGCATGGATTATGCCTATTCCATTGCCGATTTGGTAATTTCGCGTGCCGGAGCAAGCTCTATTTCGGAACTTTGTTTGTTGGCAAAACCAACTATTTTGGTACCTTCGCCAAACGTGGCTGAAGACCACCAAACACAAAATGCATTGGCATTGGTTAAAAAGGATGCGGCTATTATGGTAAAAGATGTTGAAGCCAACGGACAGTTGATTAAAACCGCTTTAGAGTTGATACAAAATGATGCTAAATTGAAAAAATTAGCCGCTAATATTTTAAAATTAGCCGAACAAAATTCTGCCAAACGCATTGTTGATGAAATAGAGAAAACAATTAAGAATTAACAATTAAGAATTAAGAATTAACTTATTAACCCAAATATGAACAAATACAATAGATATTATTTCCTCGGTATTGGAGGCATAGGCATGAGTGCATTGGCGCGTTATTTCAAGGCAAAGGGATTTGAAGTGGCAGGCTACGACCGCACCGAAACCAAACTTACAGCAGATTTAACTGCCGAAGGAATAGAGATAAATTACAACGAAGAAGTCAATTTTATTCCTGAAAATTACTTAGATATTAATAACACGCTCGTAATAGTTACCCCTGCCATACCCGACAATCATCCACAATTGCAGTATTTCAGAGAAAATAACTACAATATCCAAAAACGCGCACAGGTTTTGGGCGATATTACACGTGAAAGCAAAGGGATTTGCGTTGCTGGCACTCACGGAAAAACTACAACTTCGACCATTGCAGCACACTTGCTTTACCAATCGCAGGTTACGTGCAATGCATTTTTGGGTGGCATTTCGAACAATTACAACACCAACATGCTACTTTCGAAAGACAGTAATTTTGTGGTAATAGAAGCCGACGAATACGACCGCTCGTTTCATCAACTTTCGCCTTATATGGCGGTAATCACCTCTGCCGATGCCGACCATTTGGATATTTACGATACACCCGAAGCTTTTCGCGAAAGTTTCGAACATTTCACTTCGCTTATTCGTCATGGAGGAGCTTTGATAATGCGCAAAGGCATTAGTATTGAGCCAAAATTACAAAAAGGCGTAAAGCTTTACACCTATTCGATGAACGATGGTGGCGATTTCAGAGCTGAAAATATACGTTTTACAAAAGGTGAAATTCATTTCGACTTTGTAACGCCTACCGATAGGATTAATGATGTCCGATTGGGCATACCCGTAATGATAAATGTGGAAAACAGCGTTGCTGCCATGACCTTAGCTTGGCTCAATGGTGTAACTGCCGAAGAGCTTCGCGTAGGGATTTCTTCATTTTCAGGTATTTATCGTCGTTTCAATATTGTGTACAAATCCGACAAGGTGGTTTATATGGACGATTATGCCCATCACCCAAGCGAACTGAATGCAAGTATCTCGTCGATAAAAGCTTTGTACCCCGACCGTAAAATAACCGGCATTTTTCAACCGCATCTGTACACTCGCACACGCGACTTTGCACCCGAGTTTGCAGCGGCTTTATCACAGTTAGACGAACTTATACTTTTGGATATTTATCCGGCTCGCGAGCTGCCTATCGAAGGAGTAAGTTCTGAAATAATTTTACGCGATGTTAAACTCGAAGCTAAAACTTTGTGCAGCAAAGAAAATCTCTTATCTTTGCTGAAGGATAGACAGTTGGATGTATTGGTAACTTTTGGAGCCGGCGATATTGATAAAATGGTGCCGCTTATCAAAAAACAATTGAAAGAAGATAAAAAATAGAACCAAACCTTTATGCCCACTGTCAGTAAAATATTAATTTCGTTGTGTATCATTGCCATACTCGGCTATGCCGGATTTATGATTTGGCAATCGGCTGATACCGACAAAAATACGATATGCGTAGGGTTGGATGTAAAACTGTTGGACGCAAGTAGTGCCCGATTTATTTCGGAACACGAAATTGCCAAAATACTCGACAGCAAAGGACTTAATCCGGTTGGTACAAAATATAAAAAGATTTCGACTGAGGCTATCGAACGTGAATTGCTCCGCAACGAATTGATACGTACAACCGAATGTTATAAAACAATTTCGGGAAAAGTGGTGGTTGAAGTCACGCAGCGCACACCTAAGTTCCTGATTGTAGGAAACCAAAGTTATTATGTGGATTCCGACCGAAAGCTGATGCCGGTGTCGCTAAATTATGCCGCTTATGTACCTGTGGTTTCAGGCAGGGTGCTACGCAGAATGGCAACACGCGAAATTTTCGATTTTGTAACTTATCTCGAAAAAGACACTTTTTGGAATGCACAAATTGAGCAAATTCACGTGCGCGATGATTTAAAAGTGGAATTGGTTCCACGTGTAGGCGATGCAGTAATATTAATGGGGACATTTGATAATTTTGAAAAAAAACTGCGGAATCTGCGTGAATTATACACACAGGGATTTAATGTGGTAGGTTGGAACAGATACGATAAAATTGATTTACAATACGATGGACAGGTTGTTTGTACCATTACCGGCACAAAACCAATTGTTGTTGTAAAACCCGATACGGTTAGCGTTAAAGACACTACAACTGTAAAAGTTAGTATAGCACCTGAAAAAGAAACTGTTGCACCTAAAAAAGAAACGAAAGTACTTAAAAAAGAAAGCATAGCACACAAAAAAATATGATATCGAATAAATTTGTAGCAATTGACTTGGGAAGTACCCGAATTTCGGTTATGGCAGGCGAAATTCAGGAGGATGGCTTTTTGAAAATATCCGGCGTGGAGTCAAAACAGTCCGATGATATTCGCTATGGTTTAGTGGAACAAAGCTCAGGCGCTGCATTTAAGTTGAACGAATTGATACACCTACTCGAAAACAGTGCACGCATTCAGGACATTGAATACATTTCGGTAAGCGTAGGCGCTAAAAGTATGCGCAATGTATCCGTATCGGTAAGTCATTTTGTTGGCGCATCCAAAACCGTTTCCGACAAGTTAATCGACGAAATGATTGTCGAAGCCGAAGGCAAAATCAGAGGCGAAAGTGTTGCTGTGTACGATGTTATTCCGCTTTGGTACGAATTGGATGGCAAACGCATGGACGACCCAGTTGGAAAGCAAGGCACACAATTAATCGGACGATACAATGTTGTTTATGGAAATACGCTTATTGCCGAAAAACTCGAAGGCTGCATTGAACGTACCGGAAAAATTATTGAATATAGATGCTTAGGAGTTGATGCTTTGGCAACAGCTGTATTAGACGAGCACGAACGCGATAATGGATGTGCACTTATCAATTTCGGAGGTTTAACAACTACACTTTCGATTTTCGATAATGGCGCGCTGCAACAATTGGTAGTTGTTCCTCTTGGTGGCAAAACAGTTACCAAAGATATTCAGGAATTTGGGATTAACGAGAAAAATGCCGAACGCCTGAAATGTGCGGTTGGCAAAGCGCTCGAGAGCTTGGTGCAGGACGAAATTTATGTATCGGTTGCCTCTGTCGACCCCGAACAATCCGCCGTAAAAATATCGTCGAGAATGCTTGCAATAGCTATCGAAGCCCGCATGGACGAAATTATGAGTCCGATATTTGATGCAATTGATGCTTACAGTGGCAATTTATCGAACGGACTAGTTATTACCGGAGGTGGAGCGTTGTTAAATGGTGTTTCGGAATATTTAACTGAGCGCACAGGTTACAAGGTTCGATTCGGACATTACACCGATTGGTTGGCTGATAAAACCAACCCCGAATTTATAAATCCGATTTATGCGCAAATGGTTGGTACACTGCTATTAAATCATGAATATCGGGAGCATCATCCATTAGTGGAAGTAGAAAAATACAAATCAAAAAACAAGAATAAGCAGCCAAAAATTCCGCGAAGCGGAGCTATAACGAATATGATGAAAAAGTTTTTTGAAGACGATAACAAGTTGTAATAATTGGCTAAACATTTTATAAAAAATTTAAAATCGAAATAATATGGGATATTTAGATGACGGATTACCTTTGGATTTACCTGTAATAGATTCTTCAATCATTAAAGTTATAGGTGTAGGTGGTGGCGGAAGTAATGCTGTAAACCACATGTATCGTCAGGGAATTACTGACGTATCGTTTGTAGTTTGTAATACCGACAATCAGGCATTGATAAAGTCGCCCATTCCAAACAAAATACAGTTAGGACGGGACACAACAGAAGGACTTGGTGCTGGTGGCGACCCTAAGGTAGCTCGCCGTGCAGCCGAAGAGTCGATTGATAAAATACAGGCATTATTACAGGATAATACAAAAATGGTATTTATTACTGCCGGTATGGGTGGTGGCACAGGTACCGGTGCTTCGCCCGTAGTGGCAAAAGCAGCGCACGAACTGGGCATTCTGACTGTGGGTATTGTTACTATTCCATTTGCTTTCGAAGGTAAACAGAAAAAAATTCAGGCACTCGAAGGAGTTGCCGAACTGAGCGAACATGTGGATGCTATTTTGGTTATCAACAACGAAAAACTTAAAGATATTTATCCCGATCTTGAATTGGCAAACGCCTTTGCTAAAGCCGATGATGTACTGACCAATGCAGCGCGTGGAATTGCTGAAATTATTACTGTTCCGGGCTATATAAATACCGACTTTGCCGATGTGTATAGCATTATGAAAGATGGTAAAGTGGCAATTATGAATACCGGTTATGCTTCGGGCGAAGACCGCATTAGCAAAGCAATTGTCAATGCGTTGAACTCGCCATTACTCAACACCAACGATGTAAGTGGTGCAAGTAAAGTGTTGTTGAGCTTATATTGTTCGACTACCAACCAAATTAAAATGGAAGAAGTACAGCAAATTCACGACTTTATGAATAAAGTGGGCGAAAATGTACAAGTTATCTGGGGTGCTACTTTCGACGACTCGTTGGGCGATAACGTAAAAATTACCATTATCGCCACCGGTTACGGTGTGGGCGATATTCCGGGAATGCCAATTAATGCAGTTAAAAACCTGCGTAAGCAAGCAACTCAAAGCGAAAGTGGAACTGTGTTGAAAAATGTTGTGAATGAATTCCAAAACTTCGGTAGCGATAAAGCTGAAAAAGAAGAAGT
Source organism: Porphyromonas sp. (assembly GCA_020726365.1). Taxonomy (GTDB): domain Bacteria; phylum Bacteroidota; class Bacteroidia; order Bacteroidales; family Paludibacteraceae; genus Paludibacter. The sequence goes on along the minus strand of DYSC01000022.1, from coordinate 9,925 downwards.
GGTTGATCCGATTCAAATGGCCATCGATGAGTATTACGGAGCCGAAAAAGTGGTTGAGGAAACCGTACTTAATTTTGACGATGATGAAGAAATAATAAAAGTGAATGCTCCTCTTGACGAGCCTAATAAAGCTCCCGAACCTGCTAAAAAAACAGAACCCGAAATTCAGGTATTTACGCTCGACGACCTCGAAAACGATTCGAAACGCCAAAAAGTTGAAAATATCCCTGCATGGAAACGTAAATTTATGAAAAACAAATAAACAATGAACGAACTATTTGATACAGTAAGTGCTGATATAAAAACAGCCATGTTAGCCCGCGAAAAAGTGGCTTTAGAAGCATTGCGCGGCATAAAAAAAGAGTTTTTGGAAGCCAAAACAGCGAAAGGCAGTGATGGAAATTTGGCCGACGATGTAGCCGTAAAGATTTTGCAAAAGATGGTGAAACAGCGCAAAGAATCGGCACAGATTTTTGCAGAACAAAATCGTCCCGAATTGGCCGAAAACGAATTAGCGGAAGCTGCTGTTATTGAAAAATACTTACCTACACAAATGACCGACGCCGAACTTAGTGCTGCTGTAAGTGCAGTAATAGCGCAGGTTGGTGCCATAGGACCACAGGACATGGGAAAAGTAATGGGTGTAGCATCCAAACAATTAGCCGGAAAAACCGAAGGCAAATTGATTTCAGAAAAAGTAAAAGTCCTATTAGCGGCATTGTAACATCTTACATAAAAATGGTGGCACTGAGAATTTTCAATGCCACCATTTTTTTATGATTTTAAACATAGGTAGGTTCGGCACTTTATTTTACCCGCACACTGGCTCCCATGTCTTCAGTTTTCTTTACGTTTTTAGGTTTGCCTGCAATGTCAATTTCGCCTGCACCGGATGCATTGGCATTCACATTTTCGGTGGCATATACTTCTATGTGCGACGCTCCCGATGACTCGACAATTGCCCTTTGGGTACGGAAAAGTTCCGCTTCAAGTTTTGATGCTCCGCTGACATCCGCCTGTATGTCAGCGCCTTTTCCGTTAAGCTCCACTTCCGAAGCACCCGAAAGTTTAATATTTGTTTTTCCAGATACAAACATGTCGAGTTTTGCCTGACTGGCTCCACTCAAATCTAATTTAAAAGAAGGAGATGTAAAGCTACCTATGCTCGTAATTTTAGATGCGCCGCTGCCTTCCAATTCGTACAAAGTATCTACACTCAATTTTACTTTTACGGGATAATTGAGCAAAAACTTATCGGTATAAATGCGCAAACGACCATTGCTTACTTCGGTTTTGACCTGCGATAGCACGTTTTCGGGAGCAGAAACCACCATTTGCTTCAACGAATCGCAGGTTAATTCCACCTCAATATTATCCGACACATAAAGCGATGTAAATGGCTCGTAAGTGCGTACTTCATCCATACTTGGTTCATCGTTGTTTTCGTCCCAGTTAATTTCAAAATGCTGTCCATTGATATTCGACCAACGAATAATAGACTTAGCACCAACACTATACAACATAAACAAACCGGACAACCACACCAAAAGAGTTACCAACGAAGTTGTTTTTGCATGTTCGTAATGTTTACGGCTAAGTAAGTTTATAGCCCAATAAATAATCATAAAAAGCGGGGCACCAATTACTATGAGTAACGAAACCACCAACATTGATATGTTGTTGCCGGTCATGGATGTCCATTCGGCAGCTATTTCGGGTGAAAAACCAGTCATTATTTCTGGTACAAAAAGCAATGAACCAAGTACAAAAATGAGCGAAACAGCGACTACTATTCCTACTAAACCTAATACAGCTCCGACAAAACCAACAAAAACTTTGATAAGTATGCGAATAATTTCTAAAAACTTTTCGCCAACACTCGAAGCTGATTGTTTGAATTTTTCGCTTTCCACAAAGTTTTTTACGTTGTTTATTTCGGCCTTAATGTTCTCCACGGTAACATCTTCGCCCTGCATTTCGAGGCGCTGAGCTGCCGAAACAGCTTGGGGAACTATTAACCAAAACACAATATAAACCGGTATAGCTGTTCCCCAACCAATGAGAACCAGAATAATCATAGCTATTCGTATCCAGGAGACATCAATATTAAAATATGCAGCAATGCCGGCTGCGACCCCACCTATAATTTTGTTTTCTGGATCGCGGTAAAAGCGACGCGAACGCTTCTTGGATTCCGAACTCTGTTGTTGGGTATTTTTAGCGGTTGAAGCATTGTCGTCATCAGCGTACTCGCTTGGATTTCCCAACACGGCAATTATCTCTTCCACATCTTCGATGTTAATAACAGTTTTATCGCGTTTAAGACTATCGCCGAAAATTTCGGCTATACGTGCTTCAATATCAGCCATTACTTCTCTGCGTTCTTCTTCCGAAAGGTGTTTTTCTACATCTTTCAAATAAGCTTGAAGCATTTCGTAAGCATCGTCGTCGATATGAAAAACGATGTTATTTAAGTTGATTGTTACTGTTTTTTTCATGATTTTTTTATTTTATTCTTTAATTTTTTGCACTACCTGATTTATTTCGTCCCATGCATTTTCGAGCTCTGCAAGGAATGATATTCCTTTGGGGGTCATTTCGTAATATTTGCGGGGAGGTCCTTGTGTCGACTCTTCCCAACGATAATCGAGTAACTCAGTATTTTTCAGTCGGGTAAGAAGCGGATATAGCGTACCTTCCACCACAATCAGTTTTGCGTCCTTCAGCTCCGAAATTATATCCGAAGCATAAGCAGGCTTTTTCTTCAGAATAAGCAAAATGCAATATTCCAAATAGCCTTTCCGCATTTGAGACTTGATGTTATCTACGTTCATTTTTTTTAATTGTTATTTGCCCTACGGGCGTTATTTGGGCTTCGCCGTTATTGGCAAATTTACTTCAGCAATTCCAAAATTTTTAACCGAAAAACGTATTCGTATTTCGATTGGGCAACTTCGGATTGTGCGCGGGCTAAGTTATTTTTAGCTTGGTACAGTTCATACACGTTGGCGCGTCCGCCTTCGTATTTTTGGTTTGCAAATCGGTAAGCTTCGGTGCTCGATGCAACCGATTTAATGGAAGCTTCCCATTTTGCTTTGGCTGCTACGGCATTGAAATAAGCCTGCTGAATGGTTTTACGCAACTCGAGTTTTGCGTTTTCCACATTCAGTTGGTTACTTTTTACGTCGATTTGTGCCGAGCGAACCTGATTTTTCACCTGAAATTTATTAAAAATAGGCACCGACAGGTTAAAACCAAGACTTGCACTCAGCGGCGTACTTACCTGATTGTAATATCCTCCACCCACATTGGTGCCAAAACTAAGGGTTGGAAAATAATACGAGCGGGCAATTTGTATATTTTTTTCGCTGCTTTGCAATTGCAGTTCAGCGCTTTTAATTTCCGGACGGGTTTTTACGGCACTTGCAAAAACCGCATCGGCACTAAGCAACTGCAATTCGTTCTCCACTAAATCAGCCGGAACGGTAATATCTAATTTTTCGAAATCGCGCAATTCCAGAATCTGAGCTAAATCGAGCAACGAAAGTTTCAAAGTATTGGCAGCTTGCGTGCGATTGAGTTCTTCTTTTGCTTGCTGCGAATACAATTCGAAAAGTTCGCCCTCAGCTAATTTCCCAGCGTCAACTAATGATTTTTGTTGTTCAATTCGACTTTCGGTTAGCTTTAATTGGTCATTCGAAATTTGAAGCATTTCTTTATTTAAAAGTACTTGCAAAAAAGCCGACGACACACTCAACACAATATCCTCACGAATTTTTTGCAAATTTGCTTCCGAAAGTTTCAATTGTGCCATTTTGGCATCAATTTCATATTTCATTTTCAATCCATCGAATAGCGTTATACCACTCGAAACACTGAAATTAGAACTGTTTGAGTTAATGTTTCGGTACGTACCATCTACCATTTGCGACCTTCCAAAATTCCAACTTTGACCAGCCGAAGCATTCAGATTCGGGAGCAAATTGTTACGCGCCTGCTGCCATGCAATTTCGTTGTTTTGGCGTATCAATTCGCGTTGTTTTATATTACGGTTATTTGCCAGCGCTGTATCCACGCATTGTTGAAGCGTCCAAGGTGTCTGCGCATTTGCAATGAGCGCAGTCAGAAAAGCGGCTATGAATATTATTATTTTACGCATATTTTTTTTATATTTAGTAAGGGAGAAGCGGTTTCCTAACCGCTTTAATATTTAATCATCAAGCGATTAGGAAATTGGGAAATCGCTTGTCCAGAGTTTTATTTTTTAATATTAGATTTTTTGTCTTCAATAATTTCAGCTCCACGTATTTTGTCTTTGAGTTTTACACCGTTTTTCACTTCTATTTTTATCCCGTCGGATAAGCCGGTTTTTACTTGTTTTTTGGTAAATGTTTGTGGTTCTTTGGTTTTCAGAACATATACAAAGGCTGTATCGCCACTAAATTCGATGCAGCTTTCGGGCACTGTGAGCGCGTTTTCGAGTTTCGAAAGTACAATTTCGGCATTGGCACTGTAACCGGCACGAACGTACACATCTTTGGGAACTTTTACAGCTGCTTTCATTTCGAAAAGGATAGCTCCATTTTCTTCCACACCTTTTGGCGAAACATATTCGAGCTCAGCAGTGAGTTTTGTTCTCTCAATAGCGCCAATAGTTATATCCATTGGCATACCAGTTTTTATACGACCCACTTCGGTTTCGTCTAATTTACCTACAAAAAGCATATCGTTCATATTTGCCACGGTAGCTATGGTTGTTCCGTCGTTGAAATTATTCGATTGTATCACCGAGTTACCCACTTTTACCGGAATATCCAGAATTGTTCCGTTGATAGTAGAGCGAACCAGTGTATTGCTTAGCTGCGATTTATCGTTCGAAATACCATCGCGCGTCAAACTCAGGTTGTCTTTGGCCGCTTTCAGCTCTTCGCTGTTGTTGTTAAACTGAAGTTCCACTTTTTCGAACTCCTCGCGCGAAATTACTTTTTCAGCATACAACTTTTTGTCGCGGTCGTAGTTGCGTTTTGCCTGATCATAAGCCAATTGAGCCATTTGCACCCGACTTTCGGCAGCGTTCAGACTTACCATGTCCGGTATCACTTTAATTTTGGCAATAATATCGCCCGCTTGCACTTTATCGCCCGCTTCTTTGTACAATTCGGCAACAATACCCGACATTTGCGGCTTAATAAGAATTTCGTTACGAGGCTCAATTTTACCGGTTGCCACAGTGCGTTTTTCGATATTACCACGCGTAACTTCTTCGATGACATACTTTTTCTCAACGGGACGCGATTTTTTCCAAAGAAAATACATCGTTCCTATTACTGCAATTGCTAACAAAGCAATCCAAAAAATTCTAAAAAACTTCTTCATATTGTTTGATTTTTATGTTTTTAACCCTGCCCCTAATCCGTCAGCTGACGGAGAACAGAAGTTAGTTTCATTTATTATTTTATTTCTTTAATCTTCTCATTATCATAACATTACCACATTATCACATTATTCCTCCCGTATCGCTTCTATCGGTTTAATATTCATCGCTCGTTTTGCAGGTAAAAATCCGGCTAATGTGCCAATTACTAACAAAATAAAGAACGACGAAATAGCTACCGAAAAACTGATTTGCGGGTCTTTGAAAAACTGATCGCCCTGACTAAGCCCTACGCCAACCAAATACAGCAATCCAACGCCTACCATCAAACCGGCCAAACCGGCAATCAATGTCAGAATAATACTTTCGCTCATAATTTGCGAAATAATATTGCGTGGTGTTGCTCCCAAAGCCCGGCGTATGCCAATTTCTTTTGTTCGCTCGCGCACCGTTACCAACATAATATTGCTAATTCCAATGCCTCCGGCTATTAATGTTCCTGCTCCCACAAACCAAATCAATACACCAATACCGATTCCAAGATACAAAAACATGGTAAACTGGTCTTCGATATTCATGCCACCAACCGCTGTTTTATCGGTAGGAGCAATGTTGTTTCGAGTTTTGAGAACCTTTTGGATTTTTTCTTCTACAACACTCACTTTTATTCCGGGTACGGCTGTTACCGCCAAAAAATGAACCACATTACCTTGATTAAAAGCTTGTTGCATAGTACTGAAAGGCAACACTACTGTTTCCTGAGCATTTCCTCCAATATTTATATCCGATAAATGACGCGCTACGCCTACAACTTGAAAATATATTCCATTTACCTGAATGTCTTTACCAATGGGGTTTTCTTTCGTTGGGAAAAGTACTTCGTACACACGCTCGCCAATAACACAGACTTTTCGTTTTTCGGTCATGTCAATATCGTTAATATAACGTCCATAAACCATTTTACTTTCGTCGATATTATTATAAGTCGGATAATTCCCTTTTACCCCAAAACTTCCCGCTTTATCGTTACGCGTAACATTATTATTACTACCACTACCACCACCAAAAAGAACAGGTGCAAGGTATTGAATTTCAGGTATATTATTTAGCAACACTGAAATATCTTCGTTAAGAATATTCCATTGACGTCCTTTTTTAAACCCTTTGTAAGGTTCTGATGTTTGTTCGGTCCACACAAAGCAAGAGTTGGTTGCAAAACCTTCGATTTGCGAATTCATGCCGCGCTCCAATGCCACACCTGCCCCAACCATTACCACCAACATAAACATTCCCCAAAACACACCAAAAGCCGTAAGCACACTGCGCGATTTATTATGTGTAATGGTAACCCAAATCTCTTGCCAGCGATCAATGTCGAAAATAGACAGTCCCCTAAATCCCCCGAAGGGGGACTTGGAGTTAGTGTTATTTGTTAATCTGCCCCCAACCCCTAAAGGGGAGTTAGAGTTAGCTTTGTTTGTTAATCTGCCCCCAACCCCTAAAGGGGAGTTAGAGTTAACTTTGTTTTTATTATTCATTTTCAAATCTTGAAATTTTCCACTCTTTGTTACTAATTATGTCTTTAAATCCCCCTTTGGGGGATTTAGTGGGCTGGGCTTATCTATTCCTCCCGCATTGCCTCAATCGGTTTAATCCTCACTGCTCTGCGAGCCGGCATATATCCGGCAATTACGCCTGCAATTATTAATATGGTGGTTGAAGTTAGCACATAACTCAGCGAAACGGTAGGGTCTTTAAATACCGTCATGCCATCCGGATTTCCGGCTGCCGATTGAATCAGAATGTAATTGATAAATTCAGTAAGTCCAATTCCCATCATCATGCCGATATACCCGAAAACCCCTGTGATTAATATCGATTCTATAATTATCGAACGCAAAATATGTGAAGGTGGAGCGCCGATGGCTTTACGAATTCCAAACTCACGGGTACGTTCTTTTACTGATACTAACATGATATTGCTCACTCCTACAATTCCGGCAATCAATGTAAAAATGCCAATGATGGAAACAAAAATCGTTATTCCACCAAATATTTTCATTGTTTCGAGGTAATCGCGTTGCGAATTTTGTATCCAAAGAGCTTCCATGTCCTTCGGGTCAAAACGCAGGTTTTGCGCCATGTTTTTTCGCAGATTATCATTAAATGTTTCATTTTCAGCTTCCGATTCGAGTCCATTCACCGTCATGGCTATACTTCGAAACTTACGGTCGGGATTGTAAATGAGCTGAGCCGTTGTAAAAGGAATATACACCTTGCCATTTCCCCAATTTTCCTTTTTGGTATTTACACCAACTACCTGAAACATAATTGACCCAACTTTAATCTGCTTCCCTATCGGGTTTGCATTTTTAAAAAGCATTTCCTGCACTTTTTTATCAATTACCGCTACTTTTTTTGTGGCATTCAAATCCAACCGATTAATAAACCGACCATTGCCATGCTCAAATTTCAGATTGAAAATCTGTTGGTATTCCGGATCGCAACCAATTAAACTAAATGTACCATATTCAGCACCAACACTTATAGTCGATTGTTTTTCGATAATTCCAGTTCCGGATATAGCTTCCTCTACATTTTTATCTATTGCAACTATTTCTTTTTCCGAAAAATTCATATTTCGTCCACTTTTAAGTCCGTTATAAGGCATTGATGTTTGCCCTGCCCAAGTTTGAACCGTATTGGTTGCGCGTCGGCTAAAGTTAGATGTAACACCGTTTTTCAGTCCGTTGCCCGCACCAAGCAATACGATAAGGATAAAAATACCCCACGAAACCGATAAACCTGTTAGTATCGTTCGCAGTTTATTGTGTTTTAATCCGGCTAATATTTCTTGAAGTGTATTCATTTTTTAGTTTGTAAAGTTCATAAAGTTTGTAAGGTTCATAAGGTTTATAAAGTTACAAAGTTCATAAAGTTATAAAGCTATAAAGTTCATAAAGTCTTGGCAGTGTATATTTTATCATCACATCATCACATCCTCACATCCTTTGTTCTATATTCTCAATCATTCCATCTTTGATATGAATGATTTTGCGCGTTTCTTCAGCCACCGAACGTTCGTGCGTTACAATAATGGTTGTAAGTCCGTTGTTATTTAGTTCTCGGAGCACTTTCATAACATCTACCGTTGTATGACTGTCGAGCGCACCTGTTGGTTCGTCGGCAAGCAGAATTTTGGGTTGCGAAATAATGGCTCGGGCAATGGCTACACGTTGTTTTTGTCCGCCGGACATTTCGCTGGGCATGTGTGTAGCCCAGTCCTTTAAGCCCATCATATCTAAGTATTCCATGGCAATGATATTTCGCTTTTTGCGACTTACGTTTTTATAATAAAGCGGCAAAGCCACGTTTTCCAATGCATTTTTGAAATTAATCAGGTTGAACGATTGAAACACAAAACCAATCATCTCGTTGCGATAAGCTGCTGCTTGCTTTTCGCTCAGGTTTTTAATCAGCTTATTATTTAACAGGTATTCGCCGGTATCGTAATTATCCAAAATTCCGAGAATATTCAGCAATGTCGATTTTCCAGAGCCCGAAGCACCCATAATGGAAACATACTCGCCGGCAGCAATATGCAGGTCAATTCCTTTCAATACATGAAGCGAAGTGGCTTCGGTGTAATAGGTTTTGTTGATGTTGGTTAAGTTTATCATTCTTTATTTGCCATCTGGGCGTTATTTATTGTTATTTACTTCGTGTTATTTGTAGTTATTTATTGTTATTTGCCCTTTGGGCGTTATTTACTTCGTGTTATTAATAACGCCGTAGGATAATAACTATTTAATAACGCGAAGCCTACTTTGAATTACGCTGCAAATATATAACACTATATGCTACTATGCAATACATAGTACATGGCTATATACATAAATATGTTATGCAAAGTATTCTATATATCAGTATATCAGACGAATAACACTTTTAAAAAATATTTATGGTTAACTTTATTTAACTACAAGAGGTCAATTTAGTTTGTAGCTAAGCTTGGTTCACAACAATAAAAAAGCCCACGAACATTCATTCGTAGGCTTTAATTTACGGGCACAACAACAAAATGTACATTATAATAACTCTCTAAAACGTTGATAATTAATGAATAATAAATTTTGGCTCAAAAACGAATTGTGCATTTGCTTGAATTTTACTTTAATTTAAAGCCAAAAACAGGGCGAAAGCTTTAAGTTTGCTTTAACCGGTCTTTAATTAGCATTAATAAAGCGCTTAAATAGCCGATAAAAAGCCTCTAAACGATTGTTTAGAGGCTTTTTATCGTTAAACGCAGGGGGAAAGTTACTCTAATAATTACTATGCGTTCTGGGTGAAAAAAAACGAAAATAGAGGATTGTATGGGATAGTAGAGAACTTTTGAGTTATGGGCTAATCTGATATATAAATTTTATTCTTGTACATTTTTGTCTTTTCTTACTTTATATATGATTAAATGTGTAACGTTTGTGTAACGCACATGCATTTTAACCCAACAAAAAAGACCTACACTTTCGTGTAAGTCTTTCATTTTCAGCA
>DYSC01000021.1:21225-24335 GCA_020726365.1 Porphyromonas sp. | reverse complement strand
TTAATATTTAATTGATTTATAATTCATTTGATTAATATTTAATTGATTTATAATTTAAAACTTAGTAATCATTTCTGACTACGAAGTTTCAGTTAGTCAGTAAAAATTTTACATTTTTAGTAAACCATTAATTTTGAATTTCCTACAGCAGTAGTAATAATGTAAATACCTTTATTGAGTTTTAATGTTACTTTTCCATTATTAGCAAGTTTTAAACCTACAACTTTACCAGCTAAATCAACTACCTGAATAGTACCTGAATAGTTGTTTTCAATATAAATTTCACTGTTTGCATAATATGCTGAAATTGAATAACTATTAGATTTAGGATTTGAAAGTCCTGTTGTTTTCGTAAATGTTACTTCATCAATAAACATAGTGTGTTCCACATTATCAGTTGTGTTCTGCGAGAAGAAAATGCCTTTCACTACATCTTTCGATAAAAATGCAACATCAGCAGCCCAAATATCGGCCAATGGAATTGAAACTTCAGTCCATGTATTAGCAGCTAAATCGGCAGTCAAATAATTACCCATAAGCACTTTACCAGTATTGTTCGGATTCCCGGTAGTTGCCTCGAAACGTAATTTAGGTAAATCGGCTTTAGCAATTGCAACTGGTGAGTTTACCCAAAACTTCAGGTGTGTCATTTGCGAAAGATCAGCAGGTACCCAGCCAATAGCAGCTACCAAAGCCATCCAATCGCCTGTTTCAACCGATTTCCATTGAAGTTTCAATGCATTGGCTCCGTCTTTAACAGGTGTAGTTACAGCAGGTAACTTATCGCCATTTGGCACATCTGGTCCTTGCCAATGTTGTGTAGCTACGGTACTTGGTGCAGTTTGATTTACCCAACTTTGATCATGAAAACGGTCGCTTGCACTATTTGTAAAAAACGAAATTGATGTTGGTGCAGGAGGAGGAACAATTGATGGGTCATAAATGATGGTAATGTCATCGATATATACCTTAGCAGCAGGATTAATAGGATCGCAAAAATCAGGAAAAAACCCAAAAACATTGATATTTTTTATACCGGCAGTATAAATATCGAATACCATAGTTTCCCATTCGTTTACTTTTGAAGCAGGAGTAACTGCCGCAATTTCTTTAGTTACAGTACCTTCGCATTTAATTTTAAGTTGCGAAGTAGAGTTGGTACGTAGGTATTTAATTTCGATTCGATGATAACCACTAGGAATGGCAGTAGCTAATGCTGACCAAAAACCTGACCATGGTTGATTGGTATCAGGAGTAACGTCAAAACGTGCCCATTCCCATACTTTGTTACTGGTGTTAATACCAGCCTTAACAGGATTGTTAACTACAGCAATATCCATACTGGCTGCCGGGTTAACATGTACTTCGGTAGTGAAACTTACAGCTCCACTTTCGAAATCGTCGAGCACAAAAGTTGCTAAACCATCGGCTTTCACAAAGGCATTCATCAAAAATGCCAAAACAACAATAGTAAAAATTTGTTTCATAATAAATTAATTAATTGGTGAATAAAAAGAAATTGTTTTGCTAATGTAATCGTACAATAAGTGGATACTCTTTATTATTAGGAGTCTTCATTGTTATTGTATATTTTTTCCCATTTAGAATGGACTTTGTATTTGCAAACCTAAATATATTTTCTCCTAAAACGGATGTACAGGTTGTGTCCTTTAAAATCGAATCGTTCGTATTTTTAAAAATAAATCGGGTAATTCCGGCTGAATTTAAAAAATAATCTAATTCAAATCGTCCTCTTTCGGGGTGTCGCATCATATCAAACTCACTTGTAGCAGTATTTGTCATCGATTTATGAAAACCCTCGGCATAATCCGGTTTTTCCTTCATACCTGCTAATGTCAGGGCTTTTTTAATATCAGGATTTTTCATTACCAAATTCCAAATCAGCCCATTACGATAATTTTCCATCATTACTACTATCGGTCCCTGATCTATAGCTAAGTTCTTTTTTTCCGAAGTATTCGTTTCGGGAGAATAAGCATCTGCAAAACCAAAACTTCCATGTGCAACAGTATATTCTGCTAATCTAAACAAAACCTGAGTACTATAAAAAGGCGTATACGGGTACGAACTTAATGCCGCTGTAGGTGCAATCACACCATCATCATTCAACGGAGACCGAGCCATGTAACCCCATGGCGGGCGACCACCATAACAAGCTGTCAAGCCCCAGTCGCGTTCGCCGTATTTAAAATTCTTTGGAGCAGCATAAAGACAATAATGTCTGTTAATCATGGTATGAGCCACATTTTGCTGCCAGTAATTAACATAATTATCTTCCATCATTTGTGGATTTAATCCTACAAATGAATAATGTGCAAAAAATAAAGGTCCTCCATAAGCTTCACCCAAAGCAAGATTATAATCATAGAATTTTCTGTTATAATTCACAACTCCGCCATTGCTTAACCAACCATTATTGTAAACTTCCGGCGAAATATTATGTGGTTCGGGTGCTCCCAGGGCTAAAATATAGCTTATCAAACCTTCGTTCCAACCTCTGATTTGCATTGTTAATCTGTTATCATGTGAATAATAAAGCCAGTTCAATGCATTATCATTTCCTGCATAAAAACGCCAGTCAATGGTTTTCCAAAATGAAGAAACCGAATCGCGGATTTCTTTTTCAACAGCTGATGTACCTGTGTAATAACTGCCCGCTGCTAAAAGTCCTGACATCATAAACGATGTCTCGATTAAATCACCTGTTTTTACCTGATCACCAAAAGGATAAGCAGAACCATCGGGTTTGTACCAATGTGCCCAGGCGCCTTTAAAACGTTCGGCACTTCCCAGAAATCGCACAATTTTTTGCATTTGAGTGGTCGACTGATCACGTGTAATCCAACCATGCTCAGTTCCAACTATGATAGCCATAACTCCGAAACCACTTCCTCCGATAGCCACAACATCACCTCGTTCATTTCCTTCGTATGCTAAACCTGTAGGTGAAGCTCCTGCAATGAAAAAGTTAAATGTCTTGCGTTGCCATTCGTCCATCACTGCTTTTACTTTTGTAGGCGAATATGTTTCATCGTTTTTTTCGACCACCACAGTAGGAATAACAGGGTCTTTGCACGAGTAAAGGAAGA
>DYSC01000021.1:0-21125 GCA_020726365.1 Porphyromonas sp. | reverse complement strand
ATTTGTATGTTCTTAAATAATTTCATTTTGTTTTTCATTTCAATTTCTTACTCGCCATGTCGGAAGTTTGGGTAATCTTATTCCCCTTTAGGGGTTAGGGGCAATTAATATCCCGGATTTTGAGTTATCACTCCACTCGACTTATCAATCTCGGTTTGAGGAATTGGAAATAAATCATGTTTTCCCACTACAAAGTTTGGAATAACTGTTTTAGCTTCGCCCCAGCGAATTAAATCGAAGAATCGTTCCCATTCCATAGCCAGTTCAATTCGTCTTTCCTGATGAATTTTGGTACGAAGTTCTGTGATATTGGTAGTTGTAATTTTAGGTAAAATGGAACTATTTCCACCACGGGCACGCTCACGAACCATTTCTAATTTTGTCAGTGCTTCAGTAGTATTACCCAATTCACAAGCCGCTTCTGCATGCATCAACAGCACATCGGCGTAGCGAATCAAACGAATGTTCATCCAACCTGCATGAGCTGTAGCCGATCGCCCATAAACACCGCGTTCGGTAGTGCGGGTATAAGCTTTTTTATTGAAATATTGGTATGAAGCTGCATCAGCTTTAAATTTTCTTCCTTCAATAGTGTCACCACTAGCTATTACTGAAGCCTTTTTACGTGGGTCGCTCGTTTCGTAAGCAGCTATTAAAGCCTGACTTGGACTATTGAATCCCCAACCTAAATCGGGAACACCTCTAAAGCCCTGAATTTCACCAAACTGGCTGCCCATAGAAATTTTATCTGCCGGTTTTTCTTCACAATATACTTCAAATACCGATTCAGGACCATATTCCTTGACTTCGGTAAAAATATCTGCATAAGGTGTACTTAAATCATTATCTCCCGAATTGATTATTTCAGTGGTTAATGCAAGTGCATCTGCCCAACGTTTCTGATACAGATATACTTTGGCTAAAACAGCGCGGGCAGCATTTTGTGTTGCACGACCAGAATTACCACTTGCCAGTAATTGAACCCGGGTTTGCAAGTGTGGAATAGCCCATTTCAAATCTTTTTCAATATTATTCCAAATTTCCAGGCGGGTTGAACGTGCTGGAGTTTTTTCGGTCTGACCCAACACTTTATCCACATAAGGAACACCTCCAAAAGCCTGTGCCAAACGATAATACATGACTGAACGTAAGAAAAGATCTTGTGCTAAAAAGTTTTCCTTTCCTGCAACAGTGTCATTCAATGCTAAAATTAGCATTTTAGCTTCATTAGTATAAAATATTGTACCATAACATGCTGAATAATAATCAGCAATCGAAAAAGTTCCGGGTGTATAGCTTAATGGTTTATATTGTGTCATATCACCACCATCGCTGGGTGTACTACCTTTTTCCACATCGGGTGTGGTATAATTATTCATGGCTAAACCCGCCCAAACAAATGACCAACCACGTAAGTTGCTATAAGCCTGACCTAATTTTGCTTCTACCAGGATACTCAAATCCAAAGTATCTGTAGAAGTGAAATTTGTTTTATTAATCTGACCTTTCGGATTTCTATTCAGAAAATCATCTGTACAAGCTGTACTCAGAAGTACAATACTTAAAAATAATATTATTTTTTTCATGTTTCTTGATTTTTTTAAAAGTTAACTGAAATTCCTGCTGAATATGTTGACGGAATAGGATAAGTTCCACCGTTATCTACGGCACCATCTAAAATACCTCCTCCAATTTCGGGAGTATAACCACTGTTTTTCTTAAAAGTAAGCAGGTTTTGTGCATTGGCATAAATTCTGAATCTACTAATACCTACATTTTTGAGCTTATTTGCATTAATATTGTATCCAAATTGAACAGAACGTAAGCGCAAGTATGAACCACTCTCAAGTAAATTGGTCGATGGAAGAAAATTGCTACCCCGTGAAGTTTCGAGTATAGGTTCTACCGTTGAAGTACCTTCACCATGCCAACGATTGAGTGCTGTTGAATAAAAATTAAACTGGGCATACGATGGCAATTTCTTTGTATTAATAATCTGATTTCCATATACTCCGTTGAAATCAATACTTAAATCGAAGTTTTTATAACTTCCATATAAATTCATTCCATAAGTTAAGGTTGGAATAGTACTTCCTATAAAATCACGGTCGGCAGTAGTTATTTTATTATCACCAGTCAAATCTTTATATCGAATATCGCCTGGTTTCGACACCCAGGCAGCTGGTGCATAATTATCTATCTCAGCCTGATTTTGGAAAATACCATCTTGTGTATAACCATAAATAGCACCTACTGAATGGCCTACAGCAGTACGATGATATGAGCCGGTTACTATATCAGAATTATCATTCCCAAGCGATAATACTTCATTTTTAAGTGTAGCACCATTCAGACTGACACTGTAATTGAATTTTCCAATTTTATCTTTCCATGTAGTAATCAATTCAATTCCACTGTTGCGAATTGAACCGGCATTGGTAATGGCAAAACCAGCTCCAACGGACACAGGAGGTGCAACATAAGCCAACAGATCGTTGGTAGTTTTGGTATAAAAACCTGCCTCAAGGGCTAATTTGCTATTAAAAAGCTGACTTTCAAAACCTAAATCAAAACCTGTAACCACTTCCCAATGAATGTTTTCGTCGACCAAATTACTTACTGTAGGAATATAATAGGTATTACCATCGACAACAACCTGCTGTCCTCGAGGATTAATAGTCGGGAAATACAAATAATTACCAATTTTATCGTTACCTAATTTTCCCCACGAAGATTTAATTTTTGTATAGTTTAAAACATCTTTAACTCCGCTCATAAATTCTTCATCAGAAATTACCCAACCCAAGCCAACTGAAGGAAAATAACCCCAACGATGTGTGGGTGAAAATTTTGATGAACCATCGGCACGAAATGTAAGTGAAGCTAAATACTTATCGGCATAATTGTAATTTAACCTACCCAAATAAGAAATAAAAGCTTCGGCCTGGTACCAATCGCCATTGGTTTTGGTTTTGGAAGAACCCATGCTCAACATACGTAAATCAGGAATCACGTTCCAAGTATCGGCATTAACCAGGGTATCTGCCCCTGCCGAAAAACCCTGACCTTGTTGTACTCGTGCTGTATATCCAGCCATTGCACTGATACGATGATTGTTAATTTTTTTATTGTAGTTTAAAATAAAGTCAACCTGATATTTGGTATATTCTGCCGAACTGCGACTGAAAGCAGTACGTTCACTTTTGTGTGAAGAGTTTGAAATACTGTTATTTACATCAAAACGAGGTGAATAATAACTTCCCAAATTCAGCCCAATATCGCCATAACCGGTTGCTTTAAAAGTAAAATCTTTCAGAAAATTAATTTCTGCATATACATTTCCTACTGTACGGTATCCATAACTTTCGCTATTTCCTTTATTTATTTCCATAACAGCCACTGGATTAGGTACATCTTTCTGAATTCCGGGCGAAGGGGTATAATATGAACCAAGATTTTCAGGATTCTGATCTTCAGCAGGTGCATAAGGGGTATAAGTGGGCAATGCCTGAACAGCATTAATTACACTGGCTGTAGCGCCTGTATTATCCCATTTACTTAAAGTTACATTTCCACCCATTTTAAAATATTTGGAAACATTATAATCGCCAGCCCAACGACCGTTAAAACGGTGATAAGCATCATACTTCACTATACCATCCTGCGAAAAATATCCCAAAGAAAATACTGTACTGGCTTTTTCATTGGCGTTACTCACAGTTATTCCGTGGTTGGTAACCATAGCTTTTCGAAAAATCATGGATTGCCAATCGGTACCACCTCCCAACAAATCACCTTGCCATTCGGCTGCTGCCGGATTGGCGTTTTTCAGTTGTTCGTTATAAAGCATAGTAAAATCCGATGCATTGGTAAGTTTTACGCGATCCCCATTCTGTAGAATTTGCGATCCTATATAACCATCATAACTTACACTTAATTTACCTTTATCTGCCCGTTTAGTTGTTAAAATTATAACGCCATTTGCACCTTGTACTCCAAATATTGCCAACGACGAAGGATCTTTTAACACCTCTATGGAAACAATATCATTTGGATTAATAAAGTCGATATTATCAATAAACATACCATCAACCACATACAAAGGTTTTGTATCGGCATTGGTTGTGGCAACTCCACGTATACGTACAGTAGGACTTCCACCTGCCGCTCCGCTATTTGTAACCATTAAACCGGGAACTTTACCCTGTAATGATTTCACTGGGTTATAATCGGGTGATGATTTTAAACTTTCACCACTGATTGAAACGATAGAGCCAGTAAGGTCGCGTTTGCGTGAGGTACCATATCCAACCACTACAATTTCATTCAAGCCCTGGGTATTCGATTCAAGAGCGATATTTAACACTCCGCCATTTTTAAGCTCAATTTTTGTAGCTTTCATTCCTACATAAGACACTTCAATCTGACTGTATTTAGGAATATCAGTCAATTGATAATTTCCATCCAAATCAGTAATAGTACCTAATGAGGTGCCTATAACTTTAACGCTTGCACCAATAAGAGTTTCGCCGTTTGTTTTGTCGGTTACTTTTCCTTTCACCATAATTTTTTCCTGAGCCATAAGCGGAACAAGAACAAATAAAAAGGATAAAATAATAATTGTTAGTTTTTTCATAATGTGATCATATCCAGTTTAATAGTATTAATAATTAATGCATGTAAGCTATAAAGAATTACAACTTTAATGCTTTAAAGTGTTATTTTAATTTGAAGCTTGTTTGTTTTACATCCCTTGAATTTCCACCTATATATAATTTATAATCACCTTGTTCTGTTCCAAAGCTCATATCTAATCGGTGAAATGCAAGCATGTCGGGTGTTATTTTAAATGTAATTTCTTTGCTATTGCCGGCTTTCAGCAGCACTTTTTCAAAGCCTTTCAGTTCCTTTACTGGACGAGTTATACTGCCTACAAGATCGCGCACATAAAGCTGCACCACTTCTTCGCCATCATATTTCCCACTGTTTTTTACTGTTACTTTGGCTGTAAGTTCGCCTTTTTCAACCAATTCGGTTGCCGAAAGTGTAATTTCAGAATACTCGAAGTTGGTATAGCTCAACCCAAATCCAAAAGGAAAAAGTGGGTCGTTTGGACAATCGATATAACGCGATTTATATTTCGGATTCGATAGGTAACTAGGACGTCCCGTGTTTTTTTGATAATAAAAAATAGGAACCTGACCTAAATTTCGTGGGAAAGTCATAGTGAGTTTTCCCGAAGGATTGTATTCGCCAAAAAGCACCTGTGTAATGGCTTTTCCACCCATAGTTCCGGCATACCATGTTTCGAGTATGGCATCGGCAAACTGATTTTCGCGTGTTAAATCCAACGGACGACCATTCATCAAAACTACAACAATAGGTTTATTCAAAGTTTTCAACTTTTCGAGTAATTCTGTTTGAACGCCTGGTACTTGTAAACTTGTACGGCTGGCAGCTTCGCCACTCCATTCGGCATCTTCACCTATTACCATTACTATTTTATCGGCGCGGCGACCTGCTGCTATGGCCGCTCCAAATCCACTTATGTTTTCACCCATTTTTTTGCAACCTTCAGCATAAATTACGTTGGTATTGCCGTTGTAAATTTTAAATTCATCTAAAAACGAGTTCATATTCATAGTGTCACCATAAGCCTTCCACGAGCCCAACAAATCACGCTTTGAAGCGGCTAATGCACCTATAACAGCTATTTTATCCCCTTTTTTCAGTGGTAAAACCTGATTTTCGTTTTTAAGCAATACCAGCGACTTTTTAGCTACTTCGAAAGCAGTTTCCAAATGTTCGGGTGCAAACACCAATCGCTTTTCTTGATCTTCGTTGCAATATTTGTACGGATCATCGAATAAGCCAAGTAGGAATTTTACACGCAATACCCTACGAACAGCTTCGTCAATGAGTTTTTCATCTACCAAACCATCTTTTACTTGTTTTTTAAGGTATTTAAAATATACTTCGCCCTGCATGTCCATATCTACACCAGCTTTTACTGCTAACAATCCAGCCTCAGCATCATTTTCTGCCACACCATGATTTACCATTTCGTTGATAGAAGTATAATCGGTAACTACCAAGCCTTTAAAGCCCATTTCGCCACGCAATAAATCGGTAAGTAAATATTTATTTCCGGTTGATGGAACTCCATCCAATTCGTTGAACGAAGTCATAATGCTCATGGCACCGGCATCAATCGCAGCCTTGTATGGTGGGAGGTAAGTGTCTAAGAAAACTCGTTGCGACATATCCACTGTATTGTAATCTCGTCCAGCCTGTGGTGCACCATAAGCGGCAAAATGTTTAACACACGCAAGAATGGTTAGCGAGTCAGCCAAATCATTTTCTTTCCCCTGAAAACCACGAACGCGGGCTGCTGCAATTTTTGAACCCAAAAAAGGGTCTTCACCCGCACCTTCCGAAACGCGTCCCCAACGTGGCTCCACTGAAATATCTACCATTGGTGCAAAAGTCCAATTTACACCCGAGGCGGCTGATTCAATAGCTGCAATGCGAGCACCTTTTTCAATGGCTTCCAAGTCCCACGAACAAGACTCTCCCAATGATATTGGGAAAATGGTTTTAAATCCATGTATTACGTCATAACCAAAAAGAAGTGGAATTTTTAATCGAGATTCTTCAACAGCAATTTTTTGAAGTTTTCGCGTGTGTGCAGTTGTATAAGCATTTAAAATATTCCCACAATTCCCTTTGCGTATTTCATCAAGAAGTCCGCTTTTGATTGAAGAACCGGTAATATCTCCATCGCTTGCATACAATACCATTTGTCCAATTTTTTCGTCTAATGTCATCAAACCTAAAACCGAATCAACTTTGTTGTTGAGTTGTTGGTCTATAGCTGATTTCTTAGAACAAGAAAAAAGTAGAATAATTGAAAGCAATATTAAAAAGTATTTTTTCATTACGATAGATTTGCGGTGCAAAGAAAACATTTATTACATGTTTGTACAAATTATTTGACCCAATATGAACCCTACTATAAAAAAGGATACCCTATTCTAACCCTACATTAAACAAAATTTTAATATCAATTATCTGGTAAACAGATAGATGTACAATAATATTGTTTAAATAAATTATTTAATTCCCTATAAACTTTTCGAGTGATAAATATCCTATTTTTTGTAAATAAGATATTATTCGACTTCTACAGAAATTAATTTGAAATTTATAAGTTGTTTACTATCTTTTGAAAAAAGTAAAAAATCAAACTACTCACAAAACATCTGTTCCTTTAAAATAAATCCGCAAATTCAACTAGTTATATTAATCAAATCATTACTGTTATTTCATTGATGTCATATTTCAAAAAGCTCAAAAACTTTGTCATTGGAATGATAACGCCACCAGTTCTATATGGATTAGTTTCCATTTTGCAAGAAATTCTAATTCCATTAACAAAAATATTCTTCGGGGTATAATTTCCTGATTTGACTAAAAATTTCCATTGTAAATTATATCCTTTAAATCTAAACGATACTTCCAAATCGTCCATATCGTTTGTCAAAACAGGGTCGATAACTACATAATCGTTGAAGGCTCGAAAACCAATCAGTTTTTTAATAATTAAACTCACATAAATTCCGGGACCGCTTGAGTAAACTCGCCAACCTCCATCAACACGCATTTTACCGGAAATAACCTCACTGTATTTTTCGTCCGCTTCATAGCGCGTTTTGAATGTTACATCGCTGCTTGAATAATAACAGTTTGCCTGACGCAAATTACTATTTGGCACAATGTCTTTGTAATTGACAGGAATTGCCTGTCGTAACGCTTTAACAAATTCATCAGCTTTTCCCAAAACAGCTTGCGATTCAGCATAACGAATGTGTTCGTGAATGTACATCAAACCTATTTCGCGTCCAAAAAAGGTGCTGCTTTCGGCACGCTGGAAAATTTCCTGAATTCCGCCTTTGTATTTCAAAGGTTTGTCCATTAAGCGCGCTCCATCGGGTCCTTTTAAGTACTTATCAATTATAATTTGATGAAAATCTGCTTGTTCTTTTGTGAAAATTCCACTTAAAATTCCACGATCCATAGGTAACAAGCTGTATTTAATTCCGGTACGCTTATCGGTTGGATGAAGTAAAACGCTGATTTTCCCATCGTCTTCCACATAACCATAACCTGCTACCACATTGTCTTTTACTAAATATTGATTAAAATCAGCTTTAATTTTCTTTACAACTTCACTCAATTCCTTGGTTCGTTGTACATTTCCTACTTTTTCGTATACTTCCACATAATCGCTGAATGCCTGATAATTCATTTCAACCGTCCAGCTTGAGATTAATCGCTTCGCCAACTCTTCGTTTTTGGGCTGTAGTGAATCGTTCCAATCACCGCCACCAAAAGGGACTAAAGCTGTTTCGCCAACATACGAATCTTCAATCATTTTGATTAAAAGTTCGACATGTTCGTTTACAGTAAAAATTTCGCTACCGCCAAAATAAGGCACTTTTTCATCCAAAATATTCACATCACCGGTTACTTTTACATAACTTGCCAATGAAATTATCACCCAATAATACACATCTCCATGGCAATCGCCGGCACGAATGTGACTGTAACTATCGAACATCCACCACTGAGGCCAATCTCCGACTGTATTTTGGTTAGCAAAAATGGTCAACAAAACTTTGCGGGCAGCTTCAAATTTTTCGAGCGAAAGCAGAAATTCAATCGGTCCCTGCGACACATCGCGCGTTCCCCATGCTGCTCCACTGAATTGTTCCAAGCCGTAAGGTGTAAGGTAATGCGTTATGGCATTCATGCCGTACCATGGCAGAATTTCGTTGATGGCAACTATATTCTTCTCGGAAGATTGCAATTTAAATTGATTGCTTAACTCAGCCCAATATTTTGTACCTGAATGGTTTAAATCCTCATTTTTAATATTTTCTATATTAAATCTCTCTTTTACTTCCCCAACAAAACTTAATTTAAAATGTGAAGTCGGGATTGTTTCCAACACAAATAAATCGTCTAATCCGTACGAAAATTGATTCTGAATAGAATTTTTTAATCCATCCGGATTTTCAACTACAATTCTGAAATCCGCTTGTGGAAATTTTTCAGAAATCATTGAATCCGATGTAGGTTTTGCTTCAAATTCTCCAGTTCCGACTTGCGATAAATTCCATGTATTTACTTTGTCGAAGTCGTGAGTAAGGATAACCCTGACTTTATTTCCACTTAACACATTGAATGTCAATTGTACAACAGGCGATTTGATATAGGTTTCTGTTTTTACTTCCAAAACTGTTTCGTTCCATTTGTATATCCAACGACATGAATTCAAACCCATTTCGAAAGCCGAAGGAATACCCAGCAAGTAAAAATCGCCATCGATTTCAACAAAAATTCGTTGCCCTGAATTCAGATTAGCATTAAACTGATTGGTATTAATGGATAAAAAAACATTGAAATTGGTGTTGCCCTGCGAAATATGTGAGTTGAAAACTCCCGTTGCAAAACAGGTGGTCGAAAGCGTCTCTTCGGTAGGGACATCGGCCAGATTAGCCTGCATAATGTGTGCATGTGGTCTGTCAACCAATATTTCTTTGCCCTTTAAAATCACATGCTTGTTATCAGCTGAAAAGAAGGATAAAATTTGATACTCATTTTGTTCATTCAGTCTTATTTCTTTGCCAAAATATTGTTCTATTTCGGTTTTATTCAAATCGGATGAAGGAAAAAGCGGTGCAGTTTGAAATAAATTATGTTTGGTTTTTATCTGGCTTATCTGCTCCGGATAATTTACTTCGCGAAATTCACTAAAGACATTATTTAAAATAGCTAAATCTTTTTCCGAAGTAGCATCAGTATGATTTGAGAGATAGGCAGAAACAAAGGTAACTGTTTTGTTTTCATTGCTTTGCAATAAGAATGGTTTTTCCTGCAAAGCAATAACAGGCGATTCGCCCGCACAGTTTCCACCAAGTTCGGGTTGCAACAATCCTTCAGGAATTCCGCTTGAGCGATAGGAATTTCCATAAAACTGCATACCATCAGTTAAACCTGAAACTGCAATTCCGGTACTTGCCATCATCAACCATGGATATCTGGTGGCTTCCTTTGAATTTTGACGACAAATGGCTACTGTTCCGTGTTTTGGGTCTTCAAGAAGAATTCGTTCGAGGTATTGTGCCACGTAATATTCGTTTACCAATCCATCGTTGATGTTTTTCAGTCCCACTTCCTGCATCAAAACCACATCCAACTCCATATTTTCAGCCGATTTGTTAGAAATGTCAATTTCCCATTGCCACGAATTGCTTTTATTGGATAATTGAAGTGCACAACTATATTCCAATCCATTCCACACACCTTTTGAGAAAAACTGATTATCCGAAAAAGCTATTTCATTTCCTTTTCCCAATAAAGATATAAACTCAATATTAGTTTCATTCCGCTTGCGTAAATAAAGTTGCGTTCCGGGTTGCGCGTAATTATTCCCCGATTTTAAATTGACTCTGATTTTATCCGCGTCGATATTTTGAATATTTCCGTTTGCTAAGAAACTGAATGTTAGTCCGGTAGCGTTTGTTAGTTGAATGTCCACTAAACTGCTCCCTAACCCCCTAAAGGGGGAATTGAAGTTAGTTAGTTTGTTTAAATTTAGCTGTTTCATTTATTTTATTATTTATCAATACTAATATCTCTTACTCCCCCTTTAGGGGCATAGCCGTCAAGTTAATTTCAAGTTTCGACCCACAAACCCCCAAAGGGGGCTTCAGACTCAGTATTTTTAAATCTTCCTTTCTTTTTGTAGAGAATATGTCTTAGCCCCCTTTGGGGGTTGGGGGTCAATACTCCTCTAAATTTTATAACTTCTTTTTTAATATTTCCCTTAGCTTGACGGCTATGCCCTTAAGGAGGTTGGGGCAGCTTTAATTTTAATTCTAAATCCTTTTTTATGCAAATGCTGATAGGTAACAACCAATTTATTTTCCACAAAGTTGAATTGAGTTGAAGTTTCATTGCTATACACCGAACTAATATCCTGAATTCCAATCCCTTCCAATACAAGTTCGCCAACTAAATCACGGTGTCCAAAAAGTTGGATTGACCACTCATTTTCTGATTTTTCTACGCTCAATACATCCGAAGTCGTATGTAAAAGTTGTACACTTTCGCTCAATTTTAATCCAATCGGGCTTAATATAACGTACAGATTTGGCATTTCCATTTTTTCTGCGCTGACAGGCATTTTCACAATTTCTCCTGTAACCGGATGCGTATATGTAACTGATGCTGGGTGCTCTTCGTTATAATAATTGCCTACAAATAACATGGCTTCACCCGTCGATGTGAAGCGTTCACGCACATTTACAAAATAATTATCCGATTCGGCATGGTATAAGTTTGCATCCGAGAGCTTAAGCAGTTTTTGATATACATCTTTATGTGCTTCGGTATCAAATCCCCACCATGTTCCAATATGTGCAAATGTTCCAGCTCCAATATCTTTCATAAAACCGACAATTTCCCCTCTGATATTGCGAGCAATAATTTCAGCATCTACCAAATCGTCGGCATTATAAACCATTTGCGGATTGGCGCATTTAATATCCTTTAAATCAAGCACATCAATCAAAGCCGAATCAAATGCATCTGTTCCAATAGGTTTTACACCCACAGCATCGCGAATAATGGTGCAAGGTGCTCCGTTCATTTCGCGAACAGGCATATTGGGATAAAGAACAATATTTCCGCCGATTTTGAGGTAATCAACGATTTTTTGTTGCTCCGGTGCATTCATCTCATCGGTACTGAAAACCCAGATTTGTTTGTATTTTGACCATCCAGAAGCAGATTTATTCAAATCCAACATATCGTAATCCACGTTCAACACTTGCAAAGCTTTCAGTAACCCATCGAAATAAGCACCTCTGCGAATAGCCGAGAAGTTGAAAATCAGCTCACTCGCTACATCCACAAGCCTTTCGAGCTCGGTTGCATAATAAGGTGGATAAAACAGCACTCCGACTTCTGCTTTGCGTTTTGCATTTAAAATAATGTTTTCGGAAGTTTTAATTATTTTGCTCATGCGTTGCACCAATGGATAAGCTGATGTTTTTTCAGCTTCGGGAGTCAGCGGATTAAACCAATAAAATGTGGAACCGCTATAGCCTTTACGTTCGGGATTTCTTCCTTGCGAAAACATATAATAATTCCAGCCCGTAAGTCCATTTGCCACACTTGCTTTGTAAAAAAGTTCCATTTCCACGGGATTTGTAACTACATGATATTCGCGCGAACCACACTGAAATTCAGCAGCAAACAGCGGTTTATTTCCCTGCATGGCATTCGTTATATCGTTGATAATACGGTCGTCGTGTAAGTTGCGGTACGACATAAACTCTGGAATGTGGTCTACGCCAAAAATAATGTCGCTGCGGTCACCAAACAAATCTTCGTACATAGTTATATTCACAGGGAATTCGTATCCATTACCGTAAATCCAACCCGGAAGATTATGATAAAACGGCAACGAAACACCTAAATTGCGCGCCATTTTTGTCAACATTTTCAAATAATCGGCATAATAACGCCTCCAAAACATCGTCCATTCATAATCCCGACCTCTATCGGCAACCGATTTGTAAGGTTCCCGACCATCAGGAGGAAGTTGAATGTCTTCAAAAGTCAAGTAATTCGTTTCCCACGCTTTATTCCAATGGTTTACATCACTATTTTTCTCTTTCAGATAGGTAATAAATCTTCTACGAGTTTCTTCGTTGTAATCGGCTTGATGCGCCAACCACGAAAAAACACCAATTTCGTTACAAATCTGCATCAAAATCACATTTCCGTCTTTTCCGTATTCGTGAGCACTTATCAACGGCATGATTTGGTTGTACCAATGCTGCACTTTCTGTAAATAAAGGGGATGAAACAAACTGACCCCATCGCTACTTACAGGTTCACCTTTGCTATTATGCATTTTCACATCGGGAACGTATTTGTCTAAAAACCAATCGGGTAAACCTGCACCACGATATTCTGCTAAAATAAATGGACCCGGCTTTAAAATACAAAACAAATCGTGTTTTTTGCATTTTTTAATCCAGCCAAGCAAATCCCGCTCCGCACAGCTATGTCCGTCAAAATCAAAATGACCTTCTTCTGGCTCGTGCCAAGCCCATGGCACATAAGTGCTTACAGTTGTTAAACCGGCTTCCTTAGCTAATTTTAAATGCTCATCCCAAAGTTCTTTTTTTATTCTAAAATAATGAATTTCACCTGAATTCAAAAAAACTTTTTTACCATCTAATACAAAATTTTCCTCTTTAATTTCAAACATAACTAATTATTTCTACTCCAGCCCCCTAACCCCCAAAGGGGGAATATTTTGTGGGTTTGAGTACGTTTTTCTATTTTAATAATTCTAACTTTAATAAATTCATAGTACTCCCCATTCAGGGGGTTGAGAGCAACTATTCGCTTCTGGCTTTCAATAATTCTTTAATTTCCATCGAACGCTTTTCGGTTAACGTATATCGGAAAATTAGAAATAATGCAATTATACTTAACAGAATAGGTAATCCTATCTCTACAATACGCATCATCAATAATGTATATGGAGTTTGTTTCTTTAAGGCAACAATCTCTTTCTCCATCGCCTTCACATTCAATTTTAAATCTGCTAAATTTACATTGTCTTTTGTTCGTTGAAGTGTAGTTTCAACAATCTCCATCTTACGATTCAACTCCATGTAATGCTCCTTATTCTTCGTATTTTCATCCAACGAATTATTTTTAAGATAGGTCTTCATCTCTAAAATAGTTGCAGATAATTTATTTAATTTCGTTTGAATTAACTCTATTGGAACAAATTGCTTGTTATCCAGTACTGCATTGACAGTAAATGTATTATCAGACAACTTATCAATAATATTTTGCGTTGAGACTAAATTCTCATTTATTAAATTAATGCGCTGAGAAGTGTATTCTGGAACATATTCATAAGTATTTTCAAACTTTTTGGCATGCTCCTTTTTCAACAATTCCTTATAGGCTTTGGCTTCAGTAAGCGCTTGGGTTTGCATGGTTTTAAATGCCTCCGCATTTAATGTGTTTTCTTTAATTGATTGATTCCAGTTATTAGTCCATGTCGTAATTTCCTCAATATTACTTTGATATTTATCCACTTTAGTTACTTGAGCTTCGTCGAACATGGTGAAAACAATCAATGCACCGGCTACAAAACTTGCCAAAGCAGTACCCAATTTAATAAACCACCAAAAAATAGCGTAAAAACTACCTTCGGTACGTTTACCTGTTTTTAGCTCTTCTTCATCGCAAATATCGCCAACCATGGACGAGCCTAAGGTGAAGAAAAACAACATTCCTGCCGAAAGCAAAATGGTAGGAATAAAAACTAAATACGGGTGATTCGGATTATAACAAACAATTTTCGAAAGTTGAGCTAAAATCATCATAGCCATAGCCATCATTAAAGTTTTACGTTTCCCGAATTTTGTGCTGATAATATTGAGCGGAAATACTGCTAAAACGCCTACTATAGCCCACAAAGTACCGTTTAGACCTAAAATATATGCCCCTTGTACTTTGTCGCCTCCAAAAATATAAAAAATAGGAATGTAAGAGCCTAATAAAGAGACAAAATTAAATCCCATGGCTAATGTAAAAACACTAATAGTAAGAATCACAAAATTTTTATTTGCGATAACCATTTTCATGTCTTTCCAAAAATTAGACTTTTCTTGTTTTTTTTCTATGTATTTGAATTTCGGTTCTCTCAATTTAAAGAACCACCAAAACGATAACGGAATCAGTATAGCAGCAATCATCAACGAAACATAACGCATTCCATCTATCTCTGTTCCTCCAACTCCTTTGAAAATGGTGAGATTTGCCAACCAAAAAAGCCATGGAGTGCTCATAGCAAAGAGATTGCCTACAAAACTTTTGGCACTGAAAAGGCGAGTCCGTTCATGGTAATCGGTTGTCATTTCCATTCCAAGTGCTCCGTGAGGAATTTCAAATAAATTTACCGCTGTGAAAAACAACAATAAAGTTACTAAAATGTATACCAATTGAAATGCCTGATAACCAGTATCGGACGGAAACCATTGCTGAACAGTTTCTCCTTTAGGAATAAACCAAATAAGCACAAAAAGTAAGGCGGATAGAATACCTCCTATCAACAGAAAAGGTCGTCGTCTTCCCCAGCGCGAACGCGTATTGTCTGACCAATGCCCTATGATTGGATCCGAAAAAGAGTCCCATAAACGTGGAATTATCAAAATAGCTCCGAGCCAAAATGCACTCAATCCTAAACTGATGTTTCCCATTAAACCTACCAAAATTCCGGCAACATTAAACAAAGCGATGGGAATAATTCCACCTGCTCCATAAGCTGCAAGTTGTGTAAAGTTAATCTTGTCAGTTTTAGAAGCTTTGCTCGTTGTGATTTCTTTTTCTTTCATTTTTTTAAATTATTTAATCTGCCCCCTAACCCCCTGAAGGGGGAATATTGAAGTGCTTTTTATTATCTCATTTTTTAATAATTTCTAAGGTAAAAATTCCACAAAATAAAACAGACAACTTATTTAAGAATTAACTTTGATTTGTGCTATCAACTCCCTCTTCAGGGGAGTTGGGGGGCAGATCAGTACTCAATTACAATATTTGCCGGCGATTGCATTATTTGAATGTATTTATCTGTAAATGTGTTGATTTCTTTGCCGTTTACGCTCACTTTGGTTGGTAATTTTGAGCTATTGAAATTTTGAATTTTGATACCATTTGAAGGCAATTTCAAATCGCCGGTGATATTAAAATGGTACGCATTTTCAATTTTTTTAATGCTATATGAGACTTCGCCATAATAAGTGGGCAGTTGGCTCACCGACATTCCTTCAGGAGCATCAATCCAATCGGGATACAAAGCTGAAGCCAATGCCAAAGCGTTATCGTACTCATTTTCGTAAACAAACATGGAACGAATGGCATTTACAAAATCTGAACCTACCCAGGTGTGCGGCATATCGCCAACATAACCGGCATTTCTATAATCTTTCCAAACCACTTCTGCCCAATGATGCCAAGCCTGCGGACGTTGGTCGTGAAGGAAATAATCAATCAATTCGTGCGCACGTTCAGGCTCATTAAGCATTATAAATGAACCAATTACACGGTTTTCGTAGGGTGTGTAATTAACCCAATCGATGGTATTATTTTTACGGTTGGTGAAATTTTCGTAATACTTATCAAAGGTATTGTAAATCTGCGGTTTAGGCAGATTAATAAATTCATTGCAAGGTGATAACGAAACTGTGGTAGAAGTGGCATCAAAATCGCCCAATTCAGCACAACCCGGAATGTAATTAATTCCTTTGTTTTTCATAGCCAAATTGATGGATTTATACAGGTTTCCGGTAAATGTATCCCGAATTTCAGCAATGCGTTTTTGGTCATTCGTATTCCCTAAAATATGCTGAATATCTGTGGCATCTTTCAATCCTTTAATCGTGAAAAAATTATCCCAATAAGAGTGCATTGGTTTTGCCGAATAGCCCTCGTGACTGATTGACTCAGGAACCAAACCATACAACGCACGGATACTGTCATTCCCATTTTTATAATAATCGGTGATTCGTTCATTTATCATTTGTTGGATATAACTTACAACCGAAAGGATATTTTTGTTTTGCTCTTTCAGGAAATCCAAGTCTTTTGTAAAATTATAATACTCGCGAATGGCATAGATAAATTGACCTTCGCTGTCGTTTTCGGGAACGGGATCGGGTCCGCGTTTGTCCACCACACAAGGAACTTTTCCGTTTTCGTACAAATAATCCGAATACCAATTGAGATAATCTTTTACTTCGGTAACAATTCCGTTTTTCAATAAAGCTGAAGAAGTTAATGACCCATCGCGAATCCAGCTTCGTTCGTAACTTCTCGAACCCGGTTGAAATCCTGCTTTATCCCTGTTAATGAGTATGTAAACCAATTGTGATTTATAAGTATCAAGCAATTTATCGGCAGATGCAGGCAAATTGAATTTCACATGGTTCACTCTTTCCGACCAATAATTTACAGCTTTATCAAACTCATCAGCAAGCAGTTCATTCGTTATTTCAGCTGAATTTGATTTGGTATTGTAATAAGGTGATTTTATGTAAAGTACCTTTGTTTCATTGGGTTGCAAAGTCAGGGCGTAACGCAAAACCCCAGTGGCTAAGCTTGCAGCATCGGTAACAACTGGTTGACGATTGAATTTTTGCTCTTTCAGAAGCGAAACAACATCGCCATCGTTTATGCTGTAGGTTGATAAATCCTGAAAAGGTAAAGTAGAATAAATTGTTTTCCCATCTACATCAACTGATTTATTATCAATGCCTTGTATGGTATTAATTTTCCCAACTCCGCCTACTAAATTCAAATCCTGATAGTATGGATTTACCTGATAAGGTCGTAAAAGTGCCATAAAATCGAAGTTTTGCGTTTGTGATGTGGTATTTTTAAAGCTGTATTTGATGTAAAGATTTGAACTTTTGTTGGCTTCACCTCCCGAACTTACTTCAACAGCAAAATTCAGGTTATTCATTTTCCATTTCACCCCAGGAATAAACTTAAAATCCTTATTTTTAACTGAATTACCCATACTTTGAGTTACTTCCACATTGCTCCAGTTATATAATTTTCCGTTTTGCAAAATCATTGGTTCTACCGAAAAAGCGCCTTTTTCAGCTTCCACCATGCCGTTTTCGCTTAACAAACCTTCTTGCGTATCGTTATTCACGCCTGTAATGGTAAAAAACGACGCTTGTTTGAGGAAATAACTCGGATAATTGCCTTTATCGGAATTCTGAGCATTGTAAATCAGGAATTTATTGCGCCCATCAACATCGTTGGCATCAATAAATTTCAACTCAGCAATACCGAATTTCTGACTGTTTGATTGATTCAATTCCAGTTTAATGTATCGTGGTTCAGCATCTTCAAAGCGGATTATATTTTTCTGATTTTCATTTTTTGCATTTTCAAAAACGGTTTCCCAGTTTTTACCATCATCGGATAATTGAATTGCAAAATGAGAGGCAAACTGATTTTTAACCCATGCTATATTCAATCCGCCCATTTCACGTTTCTGTTTTAAATCGATAAACAGGGTTTGTTTCTTCGCATTTTTCGATGTCCACGAAGTTTCAGGTTTTCCATCGAACATAAAATCGGCGTCGATTTTACTTTTGGGCTTAAAAGATAGTTTTGGTTGCGGATAGTTGGTTGTTTCGGGCGGAAGTTGTTCAAATTTCAAATCGTCGACCCAAATCGCGCCTTTTCCACCTACCATCGAGGCAATTGTAAATTCGAGACGGTCTATTCGCTGTGGTTTTGCACTAAAATTCGGTCCCCATGCAAAATCGATATTTCTTTTCTTGATTTTAAATTTCTTCCATTCGGTAGGGAAAACAAAACTTCGGCGATTCACAAACCAAACATTATCACCCGAAGCATCTATCAATTTGAATTCGAAATTATTAGAGGGAGAATTGGCTTTCATCCAAAACGTAATCTCGTAATTTTCGGGAAGAGTTAACGGAAATAGTTTTTGAAATCCACTGTAACCTGTGCCTTTTGTAAAATCATAATCCAACCGAATAGCAGCTCCTGTGCGTCCATTATCAGTTGAAATATTCATTTTCACATCACCACCTTCCGATTTTATGTGCTTCCAACCATCGGTAGAATTAAAATCGTCCAAAATTGTCATTTGCGCAAAAAGTGAATTTATAGCAAATAAGTTTATTATCAATAATATGTAAAAATTGATTTTTGATTTTTTCATCGATATTATTCTGTTATTAATTACTGAAGTAGTGTAAAACTGTTTGTTTGAAATGGATTAATTAAGAAAATTTTCACTTACTGTATTCAAAATGAAGCGTTTCCAGTCCTTTTTGTATAATTGGATCTTTCATCACATAATCCCAAACCAAACCCGAACGGAAATTTTCAATCATCAAAAGCATCGGTCCCTGATCAATCCCAATAAAATCGTGCGATACCCATTTGGCGGTAGGGTTAAACGCATCGAAATAACCGTATTTCCCCCAAATTTCTTTGCCATATTTAGCATTCATATTTTTAATGGTAGCCAATGAAAGCTCAGGCGTAAAAGGAAGCGATGAAAGAACACCATAAGGAGCCAACGTGCCATCCTCACTTACAGTTTCATACTTGCCACTCGAACCGCGTCCTGCATAACCTTCAAATTTCTTATTGCCGAAATTATATACACTGCCAGGCCCATCGGTAGCTGTGAAACCCCAAGTTAACGAATCATATCCAACCCAAGCTTTCGGATTTTCAATGGCATATTGTTGTTGAGTAAGCGTGGCACGTCGTGAATTTTCGAAATAGTCAATTCCCTTTGCCTTTAAGTAGGGATCGGTCAAGCCACGAAAATCGATAAAAGTATGTGAAAATTGATGTCCGAAAAGTGGTGGAAAAGTAACGTGTGATAATTCCGGATAAGGCGTTTTCCAATTGTACGTTCTTAACCAACCCTCGTATGTTTTTTCCGGATTTTCGATGTCCGTTCCGGCTGCCAAAACATAAAGAAATAATCCTTCGGTATAACCATGCCAACCCCAATTAGTTACGCCCTCTTCAGGTTTCCAAGCCATCGAAATGGTAGCGGGTTGTTTGGAGTTTTCATCCATGTAAAATATGCTCCAGTCCAATCGCCCTAAGA
The DNA here is from genome assembly GCA_020726365.1 of Porphyromonas sp. Taxonomy (GTDB): domain Bacteria; phylum Bacteroidota; class Bacteroidia; order Bacteroidales; family Paludibacteraceae; genus Paludibacter. The sequence goes on along the minus strand of DYSC01000021.1, from coordinate 1,351 downwards.
GTTTTTCGGCTAATTCTCTTATTTCTTTTTCATCGGCTGAATTTTGGTTGTAATAATTTCTGGCAAAAATTACGCCCATCAACAAAAGCCCTGTATCAATGGAAGATAACTCACAGTTCCACATGCGTTGCCCCGATTCCATTCCTATGAAATGGTAATAAAAACCTTTGTAACCTATTGCTAATGAATCAGTTTTGCTTTGCTTTGAGTTGGCAAAATAACGCAAAGTTTTGAGTGTAATATCTACTGCCTTTTCCCTTGATATCCATTTCCGTTCAACTCCAACTGCATAAACAGGAAGGGCAAAACCCGTAGCTGCAATACTTGCGGGAGAATTTTTTTGAGATCTGTCCCTTACAATTCCTTTTTCGGGATGATACTCGTTCATAAAATATTGAAATGTTTTATACTGAATAGTATCAAGCATTTTTTCATCTTCCACCAAAAGATTATACTCAATTTTTCCTTTTGATGTAAAGATGTCGGAAGGTTTCTGAGCTGTACAACCTGCTATTGAGAAAAGTAAAAACGCAGAAATAACGCTAAAAGTAGCAACTGAATTGTGATTTGATTTTTTCATAAATTTTTGTCAATATCTCATTTATACTATTACAGAAATATTTTTAATTTCGACTCTAAAAAACTATTTTCGATTTTAAAGTTTTGAGAATGCAAATATAATAGCAGATTTCGTACAAACTTCTAATCAACAGCCCAATAAGAACACTACAAAAAAAAAGGCTGGAAAATTAGCCCCTACATTAGTACTACACTATCGTATTGAATTTACGTAAATTGTTTATTTACAATATATTAATTCAGTATACTTTTTACAAAAAAACTTTATCTAAACTCAATCATAAACTCAGATAGGCTTTTGGTGGAAGGTAATAATCTACAAGTCACTTTCAGCAAAAAGCATAAAATCATTAGTTGAGTTTCTTAATCCTGTAAAAGCCTAACCGGTTTTTCATGCGCAAACAATATTTTAAAGCCATTTGTTATTCAATCAAAAAGAAGTTTTGTGTATTTGCCAGAAATTTAAACAAATACATTTATGATAAACTCAGCTATTCAAGATTATTTACCAAAAGTATTCGAGTTGTTCAAAAAGCATAAGATAAAAAAAGCTTATATTTTTGGATCGGCATTAACTGACAGCTTCTACAAAGATAGCGATGTTGATTTAGTTACTGAACGTTCGCTAAAAAATCCGTATTTTATTTCAGAAGTTAATTCCAACAAAGTAGCTATTTATGGATAATAAATCAAATATAATATTAAAGGACATCTTAATATGTATCGAAAATAGTGATAATTATCTGGATGAAAATAAGATATTTAACTATTA
>DYSC01000111.1 GCA_020726365.1 Porphyromonas sp. | reverse complement strand
TTTATTGCTGTTTCTATCACTGCGCCTTGCAGCTCAGGAAACCCTTGCAGTGGGTCAGGTGTTCGATGCGGTGGAAAAAACACCTATTGCCAATGTAAATATTTGGTTTAAAAATACAAGTCTTGGCATTAAGAGCAACGACGAAGGATTTTTTATGATTCGAAATGCCGGCAGCGAAACGACGCTTGTGTTTTCGTGTGTGGGATACAGGACAAAGGAGCTGAAATTGCAGTTGGGAAAATCGGTGGGTATGCAGGTTGAATTGCAGCAATCGAACACCGAATTGCAGGAAGTGTTTGTGTTGCCCGGTACCAATCCGGCATTGGAACTGATGAAGCGGGTACGCGCTGCCAAAGTCCGAAACAATGTGCGTGGAAATTCGCTCTACAAAGCCGAAACACAGGAACAAAGTTTGGTGCTGTTAGCCAAAGTAAACCAACGGACTGTAAATCAGCGCATTTTTGAGCAATTGGCACAAGGAACTATTGACAAAAATGACAGTTTGCTCACTTTACCGCTGTTTATGTCGGAGCAGAGTTATTCCCTTTCAGGTAAAAATAAAACGCAAACTTCCAAAAATATTTTTAATTCCGAAGCTCAAAATGAACGTATTATCGACCAGCTCACAGGGAACTTTAGCGCAGATATTAACTTTTATCAAGCGGCTATTTCGTTGTTCGACAGGGAATTTATCAGTCCTCTAGCTGATGTTGGTGCTACTTATTACCATTATTACCTGATTGATAGTTCGCAAACGGCTTTGGGTAAAGAATATAAACTGCATTTCCGCACGAAAAACACTAAAAATTTGGCATTTAATGGTTCGATGTTGATTGATTCAGCAACCATGGCACTGAAATTTATTGAGTTGGAATTGCCCCGACAAGCTAATTTGAATTTTGTGAAAAAACTGCATATAAAGCAACAATTTCGAATGCAAAACGATGTGTATTGGTTGCCCGAAACGGGTAGTGTGTCGGTAAATATGACGTATAATGCATTGGTCGACAGTACACAGCCACGCTCGCTTATTTTTTTGAAAAATAGTTTTAAAACGAAGACATCCGACTATCAGCCAGCCGAACAAAACTTTGCCGGAAGTAAATTTGAAACTACTGATTTAAATGAAAAACTCCGACTACTTAATCAAACTCCGATAATGAAAACAGCTCGTTGGTTAGCCGATGTGCTTCTTACAGGCAATATGCAGGTGGGGAAAGTGGATATTGGCAAAATTCAAAATATCGCCCGCATTACCGATGTGGAAGGCTTCCGACTCACCGCACCACTGCACACCAACGAAAAACTTTGGGCAAATGTAAGTATTGGCGGTTATGGTGGTTATGGTTTTGCAAACAAAAAATGGTCGTATTCGGCTTTTGGAATGGCAAAATTGCCTTTTGGGAAGCGCAATATCGTGGGTGCAAGCTACACCGACGATTACCGGCGTATCGATTACGATTACAACGATTTTTTGATTCGAGAAAATCCAATTGTTAGTGGCGACGAAGATATTTCAAATACAGTTTTTGCCTTTCGGTCGTCGGACAAAGTGAGCCAACGACACGAGTTGGATGCGTGGCTCAATACCGACCTGAGTGAAGATGTGGAGTTTGGTGTACATTATCACAATAATAGGATTTTTTCAGCGTCGGCTTTGCCTTTTACGATTAGCATTCTGACTTTTGAAGAAATAGTACAACAACAACTTACACTCAATGCCCGTTTTTCGTTCGGTGAGCGGGTGTTCAACGATCATTTGCAACGCATTTATGCAACAAGCTATAAACCTATAATTTATACAATTTTAAGTGGCGGAAACTATAGGTTTGGAAATCTATCGGGCAATTTTGCAAAACTGACTGTAGCGGTAAAACAAAGCGTAAAATTCGGCATTGGACAATGGGATTACGCCATCGAAGGTGGAACGATTTTAGGAAAGGTGCCTTACATTTTGCTCGAAACACCTGCCGGCTCCGAAACGGGTGGTTACAGTCTCTATCAGTTTACAGGAATGAATTACATGGAATATGCTGTCGACAACTATGTTTCGATGCATAATGAATTGAATTTTAATGGAATAGTGCTCAATAATATTCCGCTTATAAAGCATCTTAATTTACGCGAACTGATGAGTTTCAAACTCTTTTACGGCTCGTTGAGTAATAAACACGCTCAGGTTCTGGACATACCAACCTCCATTTACAGCACCAATTCGCCTTACATGGAAGTGGGAGTGGGCATAAGCAATATTCTGCGGCTTTTCACGCTACAATCAGTTTGGCGATTGACTGACTTAAATCATCCCGGAGTCGACCGCTGGGGATTGCGGACGAGCATCCGGGTGAGTTTCTGAGAGGTTGTTTCTGAAAAATTACACTTTTTTCTTAGCACGCTTTTCTTCGATAACCGAAGCAAGTATCGAAATAGTAAGTGCTCCCACTATTACGCCAAGCGATGCAAAGTTGCTGATATGAAAATCGTAGCTCATTTCTTTGGCAAGCTCGTTAACAGACATTTTTACACCAATAAATGAAAGTATAAAAGCCAATGCGAATTTCAGGTAGCGGAAAAGCCCCATAACGCCGTTGAGTGCAAAGTAAAGTGAACGCAAGCCCAAAATGGCAAATATATTAGAAGTAAATACGATAAACACATCGCTGGTAACCGAAAGTACAGCCGGTATTGAATCCACTGCAAAAATTACATCTGAAGCTTCGATAAGCAATAATGCTATAAAAAGTGGAGTAGCGTAGGTTACTTTGTTTTTGCGAACAAAAAATTTATGACCAACAATCTCATCGGTTACTGGCATTATTTTACGAAACAACCGAATGACAATATTTCTACTTGGGTCAAATTCCTTGTCTTCTTTTTCGAAAAGCATGTGTATTCCGGTATAAATCAGGAATGCTCCGAACACAAACATAATCCATGCAAATTTGGTAATAAGTGCAACTCCTGCAAAAATAAAGATAGCACGCATGACAAGAGCGCCCAAAATACCCCAAAACAAAATGCGATGCTGAAGCTCCGATTTAATTTTGAAAAATCCAAAAATCAGAATAAACACAAATAGGTTATCGACACTAAGCGATTTTTCGAGCAAATAAGCTGTAAAAAAGTCTAATGCAATCTTTTTGCCGGCATAAAAATAAATACCCACATTGAAAATCAATGCCAAAGTAATCCAAAATGCACTCCAGAGTAAAGCTTCTTTTACTTTTACAACCGAATCTTTTTTGTGAAACACAAACAAATCGAGCGCTAACATTATCAAAATAAACACGATAAACGCTGCCCAGAAAAAACCATTTACGTCCATTCGAAATTGAATTATTATTTATAAAAAATTAAGTTGCAAAATTACTCAAAAAGTACGGACATATTAATATATACACAAATGCATTTATTTATTATTAGCAATATTCGTAATTACAAAACATCTAATTCGCTAAAAAATACTACTTTTGCATTGAAATCACTTAAAAACACATTCTCCGAAACGAACAATAAAACCGAACAGTTTGTTCGAAATAAATGTCAAGTTTCAACCTTGTTTCTACTAATTAAGTTAAAACTACTATGCCCAATACACAGAAAAAAACCTGGATTTTTTATAGCATAACGTTACTTGTTTTTATTGTTTTAAGTGTTTTGCTGTTCGAAAGTGCCGATAAACCGGAATATCACTCAGCCCGACCGCTAACAAATGCTGTTTCTGATTCAACCTTCGATTTATTCTACAATTCGGTACTGCACAACATTGCCGAGCCAGCAGCTATGCTCTTGCTGCAAATTCTATCCATTTTGTTGGTTTCGCGTGTGTTTGGTTTTCTATTTGTACGATTAGGTCAACCTACTGTTATTGGCGAAATTTTAGCCGGAATAGTGCTGGGACCTTCGCTGTTGGGCTACTTTTTCCCCGAAACATATAGTTTCCTTTTTAGTGCCGATTCGCTTTCCAACATATATATTATTAGTCAGGTAGGATTGGTGCTTTTTATGTTTACCATTGGTATGGAGCTCGACCTGAGTATGCTGAAAAACAAGATGGGAGTTACGTTTGTAATTAGCAATACGAGTATAATTTTTCCCTATTTTCTCGGTATGCTGCTGGCTTATTATCTTTATCCTACATTTGCGGCAGGTTATACCGATTTTTTACCATTTGCATTGTTTATAGGTATCTCAATGAGTATCACTGCATTCCCTGTGTTGGCGCGTATTGTGCAGGAAAAAGGCTTGTCAAAATCGCATCTTGGTACCATCTCTATTGCCAGTGCAGCTTTCAACGATGTAACGGCTTGGTGCGTGTTGGCAGCAGTTATTGCCGTATCCAAAACAGGTAGCTTCGAAAGTTCGTTGTATAATATTTTGTTCTCGGTAGTTTATGTATTAGGAATGTTTTTTATAGTAAAACCATTTTTGAAACGTATAAGTGCCATTTACAAAAACAGCGAAGTGGTGAATAAAAGCGTATTTGCATTTTTTCTGTTGGTGCTTATTGTGTCGGCTTATACTACACAACTCATTGGTATCCATGCCCTTTTTGGTGCATTTTTGGCCGGTGTAATAATGCCACCGTTACCTTCTTTTCGAAAATTAATTGTCGACCGCATTGAAGATGTTTCACTCACATTATTACTTCCACTATTTTTTGTTTATACCGGTTTACGTACCGAAATAGGATTGGTAAATACACCGTATTTGTGGACAATATGTGCCATAATAATTGCAGTAGCCGTTGTGGGTAAATTTGTAGGAAGTGCTTTTTCGGCTAAAATTTTGGGTGAAACTTGGAAAGACAGTTTAAGTATTGGCGTGTTGATGAATACGCGAGGACTTATGGAACTTATTGTGCTCAATATTGGTTACGAAATGGGCGTATTACCTCCGGCAATTTTCGTTATGTTGGTAATAATGGCATTAGTAACTACCTTTATGACAACACCGATATTATCCATTATCGAAAAGCTATTCCCCGAAAAGCGAATTGCCGAAGAATTTGAACGCCAACAGGCATTGGGAGTTTTCAAAGCGCTTGTTGCATTGGGAAATCCCGAAAATGGAAAAACCTTACTCAACGTAGCTAAAACCGTATTAGAAGGTTCGAAAAATAGTTTGGCTGTAAATGTATTGCACATTACGCCGGGTACTGATGTTAATCCGCTGTATAGCGATGAGTATTCCAACGAAAGCTTCAAACTAATAAACGACGAAGCTGCAAAACTCAATATCCCCATTGAGACAGAATACAAAATTAATGATAATATTGAGGGTTGTATAGTTCGGACAACGAATACGAACAATTACGACTTTTTATTAGTTGGTGCTGGCGTTTCACTTTCGGGAATTCCATTTTTTAAAGAACGTAAAATTTTTACCAAAAATAGTTGGTTGAACAAAGCGCTTAACCGTATAAATAAAACGCAGGCAATTTTTTATCCAGGTTCGCTTCTAAAAGATAAAACGCGCTATTTTATCGAAAACAGTCATTGTAGTGTGGGTGTTTTTGTCAATCGTGGTTATACCAAAATAACCACCACTATGGTGCTTTTGCAAAACGAAAACGATGGATTTCTTATTCGTTATGCCCGCAGGTTGATGCGCAACAATGCCGAAGTGAGCATTTTTGTAATTGATGTAAACAATGTGTTACAAAAAAATGAGGCTGTTCGGATGGCGCTCGATGAATTACAAAAAAAATATATCAACCGCGTAAAAGTAATTAAAAGTTCCAAAAACAATGCTTCCATTATATCGCACTTCAGCTTTATGCTTATAAGTTATCAGGCTTGGAATGCCCTTTCCGAATCCGAAAATAAAGAACTCACAGCCATTCCGTCTACGCTCATTATCAACAAAAAAGCAAGTCGGTTTGGCAAGCAAGCTAATATGATTGTTTTTGATGATGATATAAATTTT
>DYSC01000292.1 GCA_020726365.1 Porphyromonas sp. | reverse complement strand
GGTTCAAATGGATTATTAGGACATCATGTTGTTATGCAATTGCTTGAAAAACAACACGATGTAACAGTTATTGTTCGTAGCCGAAAAAAGATATTTTTTGATTTGACAAAGGTAAATGTTGTAGAAGGTAGCTTTACAAATGAAGAAAGTTTGCGCACCGCGGCTCAAAACTGCGATGCAATAATACATATTGCAGCCGTAACTGCTACAAATTTAGTACGTTATACCGATTATAAGCGTGTAAATGTGGATGGTTCGGCTTTGATTTTAAAAGTTGCTAATGAGTTGATTATCAAAAATATAGTTTTTGTAAGTACAGCGAATGCCATCGGCTATGGAACTATTCACCACCTTTCGGATGAACGTGCGGGTATCGAATATCCATTTTCGGAGTCGTTTTATGCTCAGAGCAAAGTGGAAGCTGAAAAGTTATTCGTACAGGCTGCTAAGAGTATTGATAATCATATTATTATCATAAATCCAACTTTTATGATAGGTGCTTATGATGTAAAGCCAAGTTCAGGCAAGTTGATGCTTATGGGTTATCGCCGAAAATGGATGTTTGTACCTAAAGGAGGCAAAAACTTTGTAGCAACTGCCGATGTAGCAGTTGCTGTGTGCAATGCGCTTACCGATGGTAAAAGTGGTGAACGGTATTTAGCATCGGGCGTAAATATCACATTTAAAGAGTTTTACGAAATTCAGAGTAGGGTATGGGGCTACAAACAAAAAGTGATTGTACTTCCCGATTTATTGTTGGAGCTTGCAGCAAAGTTTGGCGATCTACTCCAAAAGATGGGAATTAAAACAGATCTATGCAGCCGCAATGTAAATCAGCTACTTATTTGCGAATGCTATGGTAATGCTAAGGCACAAAAGGTTCTTCGAATGCCTGTAACTCCTATTGATAGGGCAATTAAAGAGGCTTTGTATTGGTTTCAGAAAAATGGGAAGATTTAGTGATGATGTAATCACGCATATCAGGTACAAATAATTGATTATCATTAATATATA
>DYSC01000291.1 GCA_020726365.1 Porphyromonas sp. | reverse complement strand
TTATTAGACGAGGCACGCCTTTTATTAGACGAGGCACGCCTCGTCTCTACAAAAAGAACAATGAATTTCGCTGAAAATGACGGTGATGGACTTTCGTTTTGGGACCATCTTGAGAGTTTGAGATGGACCATTTTTCGTGTGATTATCGCGCTCACACTATTGGTTCTTATTCTATTTGGTTTCAGCGATTTTTTGTTCAATAGTGTTATTTTTCCGCCTCTAAGTTCCGAGTTTGTATTTTATCAAATGCTCTGCCAGTTGGCAAATACTCTAAAGTTTCCTGCACTTTGTCCTGGCGATTTTCAAATAGAACTTATAAATTTCAACCTCTCGGGTCAGTTTATGGCACACCTCACAACTGTGTTTACAGTTGCATTCTTGCTTACTGTGCCTTATTTGCTGTTCGAAATTTGGAAATTTGTACGCCCCGCACTTTACGATAACGAACGAAAAAATATTGGTCTCGTATTTTTTTCATCCTCATTTCTGTTTTATTTAGGTGCTGCAGTAAGTTATTACATAATTTTCCCGCTTACTGTTCGTTTTTTGGGCACTTATCAGATTTCGGAGCTTGTGCCCAATCATATTTCGCTCGACTCGTATATGAGTACCTTTTTTTTGCTCACCTTTGCTTTGGGAGTAACCTTCGAAATGCCCGTGTTGGCTTATTTCTTGTCACGATTGGGAATTATTACCCGCGATACGCTAAAAGCTGGACGAAACATTGCCGTAGTAGCCATTCTGATTGTTTCGGCTGTGATTACGCCCACCACAGATCCTTTTACCATGTTGGCGGTTGCATTACCGCTTTACCTACTCTACGAAGTGAGTATATTAGTTTGTAAACCTACCACTAAAGAGGACGAAGAAGCGGATATTGAATAAAAAACCGCACAAACTCTTTCGAATTTGTACGGACAAAATCTTTGCTCTTTTATCTGATAATATCAATCCCGATTCAACGTAACTTGCTTTTCTTTTCCATTTGTTGCGATAATGGCTATATTGTCTTTTTCACCCT
>DYSC01000110.1 GCA_020726365.1 Porphyromonas sp. | reverse complement strand
TAAGCGAGCCTAAGCGATTGATTAAAAACAAAATAAGAACAGCGCTCTAAGCACCTATACCAATCATTTTTTACTTTGATTTAAAAATAAATTACATTTGCAATTATTCTAATTCTTCAATTCTTCAATTTATAGTTATGAAAAAACTCATTGCAGTTATCATTATGCTATCCACTTTGCAGCTATCAAGGTCGGAAACCTTACAATCGCCCGACAAAAATTTCACGATGGACTTTACGCTATCCGACAAAGGCGAACCCTATTACTCACTATCTTATAAAAATATCGAAACAATTAAACCTTCGAAACTTGGTTTTCAGCTTAAAAAAACAACTTCGTTACTTAATGGTTTTGTTTTAAAAACTAGTACAGCTTCTTCGTTTGACCAAACATGGAAACCTGTGTGGGGCGAAGTAAAAGAAATCAGAAATAACTACAACGAACTTTTGGTGGAACTATTTCATACAGAAACAAGTCGTACAATGAAAATTCGCTTCCGACTGTTCAACGATGGGCTTGGTTTCCGCTACGAGTTCGACAAACAACCCAACTTAGGTTATTTTCAGGTACATGACGAATGTACTGAATTTGCACTCAGCGGTAATCACAAAGCATTTTGGATTCCGGGAGATTACGACACTAACGAATACACCTACACTACCACCCAACTTTCGGAAGTAGACGCTTCGAAAGTAGATGGAACAGGAATTGGCACACATGGATTTTTTGCTAAAAATGCAGTTCAATCACCATTGATGTTAAAAGCCGATAACAGCTTGTATATCAATATATTTGAGGCTGCGTTAATTAATTATCCGGCTATGCAGTTACTTATTAATCAAAAAGATTTTGTACTAACTTCGAGCCTAATACCCGATGCTATAGGTACCAAAGCCTATATGCAAACACCTCAAAACACACCATGGCGTACCATTATTGTTAGCGACAAAGCAACCGACATACTAGCATCAAAAACAATTCTAAACCTAAACGAACCAAGTAAAATAGAAAATACAGACTATATTAAACCGCAAAAAATTATTGGCGTTTGGTGGGGAATGCATGTTCCGAACACCATGTCGTGGGATTATGCGCATGCTCCAAACATTAAACTAAAAGATACGGATTGGAACGCATTAACACCACTGCCTCAACATGGTGCATCCAACAAAAATGTACGTCGATACATCGATTTTGCCTCCGAACATGGTTTTAAAGGTGTGTTGGTCGAAGGTTGGAATGTAGGCTGGGAAGACTGGGCAGGAAACTGGAAAGAAGAAGTGTTCGATTTTGTAACACCTTATCCCGATTTTGACATAAAAGCACTCAACGAATATGCACACAGCAAAGGAGTTAAACTAATTATGCACCACGAAACTTCATCGTCGGTTACTAACTACGAGCGTCGAATAGATGCAGCCATTGATGTTATGAAAAAATACGATTATGATGCTGTAAAAACAGGTTATGTAGGTTGGATTATACCACGTGGCGAACATCACGACGGTCAATGGATGGTGAATCATTACGTACGTATTGCCGAAAAAATGGCCGCCAACAATATAATGCTTGACTCGCACGAATCAGTTCGACCAACAGGATTACATCGCACCTACCCAAACTGGATGGCTTGCGAAGCTGCCCGCGGAAACGAATTTAATGCATGGAGTACAGGAAACCCACCCGAACACGAAACCATTTTGCCATTTACACGCCTTATGGGTGGTCCAATGGATTATACTCCTGGAATTTTTGAAATAAAAATGAGCTATTACGATCCCAAAAATACCAATCAGGTACATACAACATTAGTTAAACAGTTGGCATTGTACATTACCATGTATAGTCCGCTACAAATGGCTGCCGACTTACCCGAAAATTACGCGAAGCACTTAGATGCATTTCAGTTTATCAAAGATGTGGCTGTGGATTGGGACGATACGCATTATCTCGAAGCTGAGCCTGGAGATTACATAACCGTTGCGCGCAAAGAAAAGAATTCGGATAATTGGTTTATTGGCGCTATTACCGACGAGAATGCACGTACAGCAACTATTCCGTTAGATTATTTAGACGAAAAAACAACCTATATTGCCACAATTTATGCCGATGCACCCACGGCACATTGGCAAACTAATCCCATGATTTACAACATTAATCGTATAGTTGTAACCAACAAAACGGTTCTCAATCAAAAATTAGCTGCCAGTGGTGGTGTAGCAATTAGTTTGAAAAAAGCTACAAAAGGGGAAACTAAAGGGCTAAAAAAATATTAGCCCTTTAAAAATAAACGATTCAGCCTTATTTTATATTATTCAAATCGTAAGGAGTTTCCTGATACACAAAGTAGTTAAGCCAATTGGTAAATAGCAAATTGGCATGACTACGCCAACGCACAATGGGCTCATTTTCGGGATTATTATCCAAATAATAATTACGGGGTATTTGAATATCCAACCCCTTTGCCACATCGCGTTTGTATTCAGCATCGAGTGTTCCGGGCGAATACTCCGAATGACCAGTAATGAAAAACTCCCTGCCATTGCGAGCCATTACCATATAAACCCCTGATTCGGGCGATTCGGAAAGCAAGGTAAGTTCGGAATTTTTCAAAATATCTTCTCTGCGCACTTCTGTATGCCGGCTATGTGGAACGTAAAACGCATCGTCGAAACCTCTGAAAATTGGGTTTTGAGGGTTGTGTGTACGATGTTCGAATACACCAAACATTTTTTCGGTCAGGGGATATTTAGGTATGCCATAATAATGATACATTCCTGCCTGAGCTGCCCAACAGATAAAAAATGTAGAAGTAACGTGGCTTTTTGCCCAATCAAAAATTTCAGTAATTTCATTCCAGTAATTCACCTCTTCAAAAGGTAATAGCTCAACAGGAGCACCGGTAATAATCATCCCATCAAAATTACACGATTTTACCTCATCAAAAGTTTTGTAAAACGACATTAAATGCTCTACAGAAGTGTTTTTCGAAGTATGACTCTCCATATATAAAAAGTCAAGTTCAATTTGCAATGGCGAATTTGACAATAACCGAATTAAATCTGTTTCGGTTGTTATTTTAATCGGCATCAAATTCAATATCAGTATTTTAAGCGGTCGAATTTCCTGAGTCGAAGCCCGAACAGAATCCATAACAAATATATTTTCTTTGCGTAAAACATCAACAGCAGGTAGAGTTACAGGAATATTTAATGGCATATTTTTAAAATTTTAAAATAATATCAATTATCAGTAATACTTTCGATAAATTTCCCAATACTCGGAACTTCCTACAAATTCGAACAAAAACTCATTTAATCTGCTTTGCAAATTAGTTGAATTTTTTGGTATTGCCCATGCAGTAGATTGCTGAAAACCAATAGGCAATGAAATATCTAAATTCGGATATAGTTGAATCATTTTTTTTGCACATCTTTCGGGGCAAATAGTATAAGTTATAATACCTTCAGCAACCATTTTCACAGCAACCTCGGCAATTGTATTTTTTAATTCCGACACATATATTGTATCTGCAATTTGATTCGAAAGATTAGTTACCAACATTTTGTAGGGCGAATTTTTAGGTAAAAAAATGGTATCGCCGGCCAATTCATATTGTTTCGAAATAAATAAAGTACTATCGCCCTTACGCTGCACAAGCATTTGCCTATCCACCTGATGCGGATTTGTAAACAATACTTTCTCTTGATATTCCGTAGTTACGGGTATAAATGCTGCCACAATATCGTATTCTCCCTTTAACATTTCAGTTACAGAAGCCTCCACATCATCGTTTTCCGAAATTTCGAGCTCCACACCAAGTTTCGAAGCAAAAGCTTTAACAAGCTCATACTGAAATCCATAAACACTGTCCTTATCTACTTTAAACCCCAGTGTACTATTGTCGGTAATTACGCGTAGCCTTCCCGAGTCTATTATTTTATCAATATCACGGGTAGACCTATCCTTAAAAACAGTATAGGCAAGAGTCAATAAAGCAACAATGGCAACCGCAATCAAAGCAGGTTTTAAATACTTTTCCATACTATTTAATCGTAAAAATTCCATGTTAAGCCCATATTGAACGTCGCCGGATTTATAGGATAATTTGGCATTGAATAATAATTACCTTTCATAAATAATTCGTTTAGGTGGTAGTACTCTGCAAAAAAACGAGTACGCCGCAAATGAGCATTTACATACACACTCATAACAGGATAATTTCCTATTTTCATAGTGCGCTGATTATAAAACTGACCTGTGGCAGGCATATACGAAGGCGCATAATAACTCGTATGATAACGTACATAAGCACCTGCCTGAATTCTTAAAACCTTAAACCACTTATCGGTATAGAATAAGTTATGAAATAAGATTAACCGCGGCAATGGCAAAACTTCATCATTTAAACTTTCCTGATAAACGATTGTATTATCCAAACCAAAACGGCCAAATCTGAAATCTTTTTTTAATTTTAACGACAATAACTGAACACTTCCATTGTGCTGAACCGGCATTGCAAGTGTATCAAAATAAACCTGTCCGGATAAATTTTCTATAGCTGCATCGAGCGAAAGTTGCTTTGTAGGTATTGCAAATGTGCCGCCAATGTGTGTTTTAAACAACTTCGAGAAAGAGTTCTTCCACTTAAAGTGATTCGATTCGTACTGCTGTAGATAAAAATCAGGTTCTTCAGTCGATGAAAAAGCTGTAGCCTTCAGCGCAATTGTATCTTTCCAAAGTCTGAATTTTGTACCAACTACACCCGACAACAATACGTCGCCTGCTTTGTAACCCACCAAACCTACTTCACCCGAAATACGATACGTAAATTTTTGACCTAATTCCTTCGATAGCACTCCACCTATTTTTACATTCGTTAAAATACTATCATTCAATAAACTATCTTTTGAAAAAACCAATCGTTCGATATCATTGTGAATATAAGCAGTTAAACCAAAACGCATCCATTTATTAAACTCCTCAGCCAGATTTACGGCAAACCGATTGCTTACCCGTTGCAATGCCGCAGTGTCGTTGGTTTGCGTATAATAGGTGTTTTTATAAAATGTGCGCTCGGGTGAATTTTCAAAATAACGTTTCTGAAAATTATCAATTTGCAAAGTATGTATAAATCGGGTTACCGGAACGAATTCAGTTACAATACTATCCTTCACCTTTTTCACTTCACGTTCGAAACCTAAACTATACTGTTGATTGAAATGGAGTTGAAACTGCTTAAACGACGATTGCGCAGCCACACCAATCCGTGTTGGAATATTCTCGGGCGATTCGTAACCATAAGGTGGATTAAGGATGTACGAAATATCTGTAATTCCACCATTTTCCAAATTACTCAAACTATTGGTACTGATTACCCCACTTGCACTATACTTTTTACCTATATACGATCCAAATAATGAGCCTGCAAATCGCTTTACACTTTGACTTTTATATTCACCACGTGCATAAATGTAATCGAGCAGTGCTCCGAAATTCAAATTTTTATTCGCATTAGCTGTAAACAAAAATCCCACATCGTCGGATTCTCTGTTATTTGTTCCTCCTATACTATATTTTAATGTACTAAAAGGGGTTTTTGTGTTATAAAATCGGGTTGAATTAATTGTTTGCAAATAAGGATAATAAGGCTCCGCAAATATAAAACCCGAACTTACAGGTCGATCTGCAAAAATCTTAGATTGAATGGGTGAGCCTAAATTTCCATTATACGAATTGGCAATACTAAAGTTATCGATATAATTTTTATGCTGAAAATTAAGATGCACTGTGTCAGTGGCGATTGTGTCAACCGTTCCAAACATATCAACAATTTTCCAATTTTTCAAAAACCGATTCACAATGGTATCCTGAGCATCTATAAAAATAGATACCAACAATAGAGTCAATACGAATGTCAGAATACGTTTCAAAATTATTTTTGTTTGTTTAAATTTTAGCCCACAAAGATACAAAAATCGTTTGTTTGTAAATCAAAACATTACGTTATAAAAACAAAAACCAACAAAAAAGCCCTGCATAACTAAATATGCAGGGCTTTACAAAAACGG
>DYSC01000109.1 GCA_020726365.1 Porphyromonas sp. | reverse complement strand
CAGCGGTACTCATTTTTAAATCATTTAATCGTGCCATAATACTCACTTTTTTTTTATAATTTTGTTACTTAAAAGTGGGCAACGTATTTCAGGCATTGACCTTGGTGAATTTTAGGCTTATGTAAATCAAAATTCCCTCTCCTCAAGGAGATGGTCAGGGTGAGGTTGTTTCAATATATTGTTGTATTTTTGCGTTATGAATCAAAAATAATCGCCGTAGGTCGTTTGATTTACGGTTTTTTTTTGATAACTAAAAAATAAAGGATTAAAATATCCGTTTAATTGTGGTTGATAAACAATAACAACTATTTATGAAGTTTCGTATACTGATAATATTTATTCTGGTTGCTTGTGTAAATGTGCTTGCGCAAAATAAAGTACGTATTTATGGCTATGTTATTGATACTAATAATCGTGGAATTGAATTAGCCAATGTTTATATCGAAAACTCGGGAACAGGAACTACAACCAATCAAAACGGCTATTACGATATTTCGGTCGATGTAAAAGATTCAATTACAATTGTTTATTCGCTTATAGGCTACGAAACAATTCGACACAAACTACTTCCCAAACAAAAAATTATTCAAATTTCGGTGGAATTGCCCTCCAAAGCAAAGCAAATTAAGGATTTGGATGTTGTGGCACAGCGCAGGCAAACTTCGTCGGTGGATTATATCGACCCCAACAAATACCGTTTGATGCCTAATGCAACTAATGGAATTGAATCACTTCTCATTACATTTACGGGTGTAACCCAAAACAACGAAATGAGCTCGCAATATAATGTACGTGGCGGCAATTTCGACGAAAACATTGTGTATGTCAATGGTATAGAGGTGTATAGGCCATTGTTGATTCGTGCCGGACAACAGGAAGGTTTAAGTTTTATCAATCCCGATATGGTGCAAAGTGTGGGCTTTTCGTCCGGTGGTTTCGAGGCTATGTATGGCGATAAAATGTCGTCGGTACTCGATATTAAGTATAAAAAACCAAAAGCATTTGAGTCGTCGGTATCCATGAGTTTGCTTGGTGCAACAGGTTATATTGCTTCGGCCACCAAAAAGTTTACGCAGATGCATGGAATCCGCTACAAGACATCGGCTTACCTGCTTGGCACATTGGAAACCAAAGGCGAATATGACCCTTCATTTGTGGATTATCAAACTTATCTCACCTACCA
This sequence comes from Porphyromonas sp., assembly GCA_020726365.1. GTDB lineage: Bacteria > Bacteroidota > Bacteroidia > Bacteroidales > Paludibacteraceae > Paludibacter. The sequence goes on along the minus strand of DYSC01000109.1, from coordinate 4,904 downwards.
ACTGAAACCGAAATGGGAAGTAACTTTTTTGGGTAATTTTTCGCAAAACAAATACAATTTTCGTCCTACCGAACGTAAAACCGATTTTGGAACCTATCAAACGGCTCGTAACCTGACAATTTTTTACGAAGGACAGGAAAGCGATTTATTCCGAACTGCCTTTGGCGCGCTTACATTTAATTATCGTAAAAACGAGAAAACCAAACTAAGCTTTTTGGCATCGGCATTTCATACCAACGAAAACGAGACATTCGATATTTTAGGCGAATATATTTTGAGTGAAGTAAAAACGGATGCCAAAAATCCGGATGAGAAAATCGGAGCCTCGCTTGGCATTGGTAAATACCACGAACATGCCCGTAACCGACTGAAAGCCACAGTAGCTAATGTTGCCCATAATGGTGAATTCAATACCAATCAAAACAAAATGAAGTGGGGAGTAAATCTCCAATTCGAAAGCATTTCGGATAAAATAAACGAATGGGAATGGCGTGATTCTGCGGGTTATTCGTTGCCTTTTAACGATACACGGGTTGATTTGTATTACAATATGAAAGCCGAAAAAGAACTGCCAACGTTTCGTACAACAGCATTTTTTCAGGATACCTATAAATGGAATACATCTTGGGCAGCATTTTCGGTAACAGGTGGATTGCGTGCAAACTATTGGACTTTCAACAACGAACTGCTTGTAAGTCCGCGTTTCTCGGCTTCACTAATTCCAAGTTGGGAAAAAGATTTTAATTTCCGTTTTGCAACGGGCGTATATTATCAAGCTCCATTTTACAAAGAAATTCGCGATACGCTAACCGATGCCATTGGTAATGTGGATATTACATTGAATGAAAATATTAAAGCGCAGCGTTCGGTGCAGTTTGTATTGGGCGGCGACCATCATTTCAGAGCTTGGGGACGACCATTCAAATTTACCACCGAAGTTTACCTGAAATTGGCTGATAGAGTAGTGAGTTATTCGGTTGATAATGTGCGCGTTCGCTATTCGGGCGAAAACGATGCCGAAGCATATACAGCGGGTGTCGATTTTAAACTTTTCGGCGAATTGGTGCCCGGAACGGATTCGTGGATAAACTTTTCGCTAATGGACTCGAAGGAAAATCTGCTGAATGATTCGTATTTAAAAGATAATTACGACGAGGATGGAAATGTAATTTCTACTGAAAAAGTGTATCCGGGTTGGATGCCTCGTCCCAACGAGCAACGCTACTCGTTTTCGATGATGTTTCAGGATTATTTGCCCAACAATCCGAAATACAAAATGCAACTAAAATTTATTTGGTCGGATGGTTTACCTTTTGGTGCTCCCCGCAATATTGCTTTCCGTTCTAAATTCAGAGCATCGGCCTACCGAAGAGTTGATATCGGAGCTTCGCGCCTGATTGCAAGTGGTGTTGATAAAGTGATGGAACGCAATTGGTTGCGTGGTGTAAAAAACATTTGGATTAACCTCGAAGTTTTTAATATGCTCGATTTTAAAAATGTAAATTCGTACTATTGGGTTACCGATATCTATGGTCAACAATTAGCAACTCCAAATTACCTCACAGGACGACAATTAAACCTCAAATTGATTGTTGATTTAAAGTAAGTTGCTAATTTCGAAAAAAACACTTATTTTTATGCCTCGTTTCTAATCATTTTATAAGAAAAATATGTTGATAATTGGCATTGCAGGAGGAACAGGTTCGGGAAAATCGACTGTTGTACGTAAAATTCTCGAACGTCTTCCCGAAGGTGAAGTAGCCATACTTCCACAGGATTCGTATTACCGCGACAGTAGTCATCTTCCGCTCGAAGAACGATTAGAAATAAATTTTGACCATCCCGATTCTATCGAGTTTGAGCTGCTTACCAAGCATTTAAAGGAACTTCGCAAAGGAAAAACCATCGAACAACCCATTTATTCGTATCTTACCTGTACACGTGCTACCGAAACTATTCCGGTGAATCCTTGTCATGTAATTATTGTGGAAGGAATTTTGGTGCTAACCAATGCCGAACTACGCAAAATGATGGACCTCAAAGTGTTTGTAGATGCCGATGCCGACGACAGACTGATTCGGGTTATCAATCGCGATATTGTGGAGCGTGGACGTTCGGTAAATAAAGTAATGGAGCGTTACGAGCAAACGGTAAAACCCATGCACGTGCAGTTTATTGAACCTACTAAACGTTTTGCTGATATTATTGTACCTCAGGGCGGTAACAATCATATAGCTATCGAAATTTTGACGAATTATATCGAGAAAAATCTGAGAGAAAACTAATTGATAGATTCAGTTTATCATTAACCATTAACCATTATATTATGTCTCCTGGCGAATTACAAAAAATTATGTTTTTGGATATCGAAACAGTTCCTCAGACTGGTGCGTTAAGTGAAATGTCGGAGGATTTAGTGCATTTGTGGGAAGATAAGTTTCGGTTGATACAGAAACGTATGCCCGAAAAATATACCGATGAAACTACGGCCGACGATGCTTATTCGAATAGCGCAGGTATTTATGCTGAATTTGGTAAAATAGTTTGCATTTCGGTGGGTTTTATTTATTTCAAAGGATTGGAAATGTGTTTCAGAACCAAATCTTTTGCCGGCGACGACGAAAAAAAGATATTGGAAGACTTTTCTGCCTTAATTTATAAATTTTGTACAACCAAAGAACACACGCTTTGCGGACACAACATTAAAGAGTTTGATATTCCGTATATCTGTCGCCGCATGTTGATAAATGGAATTAAACTACCGTCCATTTTAAATATTTCAGGCAAAAAGCCATGGGAACTGAATTTTATTGATACGCTGGAACTTTGGAAATTTGGCGATTATAAAAATTACACCTCACTCAAATTGTTAACTGCTGTATTCGGAATCCCAACTCCTAAGGACGATATCGATGGAAGTCAGGTAGCTTCAGTTTATTATGGTGAAAGAAATGTACAGCGTATTGCCACTTATTGCCAAAAAGATGTGGTAGCTACGGCACAGGTTTTTCTACATTTGCAAGCTGCACAAGGAATTAAAACAGAGAATATTGAGTTTCTTTAAAACTACGAAATGCATTTGAAAAATCAAACTCGGTTTATTTTAATTGCTGTTGTCGTTTTACTTTTGTCGTGTACAGGTAAAAGCGATTCTGTCGATACATCTCACGAAGTGGATTTAGAAACCATACTGAATAATGACACCCTACGAATTGGTACAATTGCCGGTCCGGTTTCGTATTTTTATTACCGCGACGAAATGATGGGCTTTGATTACGAGATGGCACAAAATCTGGCTGATAGTCTGAAACTTATATTGAAGGTTGTGGAGGCCGAAAGCGAATCAGAATTAACTGAAATGCTTGCCAATCGCACGGTTGATATTGCAGCCTATAATTTTCAGCAAACAAAAGCGCTTAAACAGCAGTTTCATTTCGTACTGCCGCTCGACGATAGTTATCAGGTGTTGGTGCAACCGTTGAATATCAAAACATTTAAAAATACTATTGATATAAAGGATGTTACAATTACTGTTGCAAAGGGTTCGGCTTTCGAACAGCGATTAATGCAGCTCAACGAAGAAACCGGAAATAATTTTAATATTGCGCAAGCCGAAGACTCACTTACCCAAGAGGAACTTATTGAACAAGTAGCATCTGGAAAAATTGGCTACACGGTGGCCAATGTTAAAGTTGCACGTTTGTACAAAAGTTATTACAAAAAATTAGATATCCGCTTGCAGGTTGGTTTTTATCAGCGCAATGGGTGGCTCGTTCGTAAGGAATCGGTAAATCTGCGTAAAGCCATCGACCAATGGGTTGCTTCGCCTGATAATGAGTTGCTTATTTCGAATTTGAATTACAAATGCCTTCGTAATAGTTTGTATTTTACGCAGAAAAAAATTAAAATACCAAAAGGAGCTATTTCGCCTTACGACCATTTGTTTAAAAAATATGCATCCGAAATCAATTGGGAATGGCAATTGTTAGCTGCTGTGGCATTTCACGAGTCGCGTTTCGACTCCACATCGGTATCTTGGGCAGGTGCTGCCGGCATTATGCAATTAATGCCCCGTACGGCTTCCAATTTTGGTTTAAGTCGTAAAAATATTACGAATCCCGAAAAAAATATTGAAGCAGGAGTTCAGTATATCAAGAGTTTGAATCTGACATATTCGAAAATTGAAAACAAACAGGAGCGTATCAAATTTATTTTGGCGTCGTACAATTCGGGTCCGGCTCATATACTCGATGCGCGTGCATTAGCCGAAAAATATGGAAAAAACAAGGATATCTGGTTTGGGCATGTTGAAGAATTTTTATTAAAAAAATCGGAACCGCAATATTACAACGATGAGGTTGTGAAATACGGTCGCTTCCGTGGGCGTGTTACGGTAGATTATGTCCAAAAAACATTAGCAACTTACGAAAAATACAAATCCAGAAAATGAAAACTATGATACTCCCCTAAAACAGGACATTAAGATAAGATAGAATTGTACTATCTTTAAACAAAAATTTTATGTGAACATCGAAGAAAAATTTACACCAACGAATTCAAAGCAAAAGTAGTTTTATAGAGTTTAAAATAGCGTGAAACCATTGAGAGTTTAGCCAAGAGGTTCTACCCTTATTTGAGCGGGTATTAGGCGGCAAACGCAAAATATACCTGATTGAACGACCCCGAAAAGAGAATTTTTTACCTGAAGTTTTAAGTGAAAATGAGATAGCAGCCATACTTAAATCAATTACAAACATTAAACATAAAGCACTGATAATGACCATTTATTCGGGCGGTCTGCGTATAAGTGAACTTATTAATTTAAAAGTAAAAGATATTGACAGTGATAGGATGCAAATTAGAGTTGAGCAAAGTAAAAAAAGATCGTTATACTTTGTTAAGTA
>DYSC01000290.1 GCA_020726365.1 Porphyromonas sp. | reverse complement strand
TTGTTAACTGCAGTGTCTAACTTCTCTTGTAGCTTCTTGTTAGTAGTCTCTAACTCCTTGTTATTAGTCTCTAACTCCTTGTTATTAGTCTCTAACTCTTGTATGACTGTGTTTGCTTTAGCAAAACCACTGTTACAAGCTTCTTTAATCTGCTGAGTTCTCTCTTCAGCTTGAGTTAACAGTAGTGCTTGATGTTGAGTTCTCTCTTCAGCTTGAGCTAACAGTAGTGATTGATGTTGTGCTAACAGAACTTTGTGGTCTCGTTCGACTTGGATGAAGTATTTTCGAATCTCTTTACCCTTATCAGTTCCCGACATCATTGCAATATGTTTTGCTGTATCAATTGTTAGAATGTAATCAGATTGATAACCCGAAGCTGTTGCACTTTGGCTTGATTTGAACTGTTTTAACATTTCAGTTTCGCTTAAGAAAGCGAACACATTCCTAGTATCGCTCCAAACTATGGTAAAATCGATGTTTTCTTCGAAAGCCCCTCGTTGAATTTGGTATTTAATCCAATCTGAAAAGTTTCTTTTGACACCTAATCTTTTATGCAATTCTCTAGCTGAGACAGAATTTGTCTCGTTTCCTACTGTTGTATGTAATATCGTTAACATGTATATCCTTTGTGATTTGTTGTGATTTGATTTGATTTGTTTAGCAGTTCAGTTTCGCTGATGAAAGCTACGTTATTCTTTACATCTGCCTTAACTACGGTAAAATCGATATTTCCTAGTTAAGACAGAATTTGTCTAGTTCTTACAAGAGAGTTAGACTGTAACCTAAGCTACTGTGATTTGACTTGATTTAGCATTTCAGTGTTACTTTTGCACTAGCTGATTACTTAACCGGATAGAACATATTTTCTGCATTACTTTTCCTATATTTACATTGTTACTGTATTTACCGTGCAAACGTAGAAAGTTACCTTGGGTGTAATCAATCACCTCATCCATGCGATCTTTATCTTTGATTTGTTGAGTCAATGTATTGTGATACGCCTCATCAAATTCAATAACTAAATTTACTTCTC
>DYSC01000108.1:2083-6127 GCA_020726365.1 Porphyromonas sp. | reverse complement strand
ATCATCACATCATCTAATCATCACATCAAATAAATGACTTTCGAGCTTCAACATACCGACCCAAATTGCAACGCCCGTGCAGGCGAAATAACTACCGACCACGGGAAAATTCAAACACCGATTTTTATGCCGGTTGGAACAGTTGCGTCGGTTAAAGCTGTTCATTTCAACGAATTAAAAGAGGATATCAAAGCGCAAATCATTTTGGGAAATACCTATCATTTGTATTTGCGTCCCGGAATTGATATTTTGGAACAGGCGGGCGGTTTGCACAAATTTAATGGCTGGGATCGTCCAATTCTGACTGATAGTGGTGGTTTTCAGGTTTTTTCGCTTTCGGCTAATCGCAAACTAAACGAGGAAGGAGCTACGTTTCGTTCGCATATCGATGGCAGCAAACATTTGTTTACGCCCGAACGCGCTGTTGATATTCAACGCTCAATAGGTGCTGATATAATCATGGCTTTCGACGAATGTACGCCCGGCGATGCCGATTACAATTATGCCAAAAAGTCGATGGAACTCACCCATCGTTGGTTAGCACGTGGCACAAAGCATTTTGATGCTACCGAACCAAAATACGGTTACTCACAAACATTTTTCCCCATTGTTCAGGGTTGCGTTTATCCCGATTTACGCAGACAGTCGGCAGAGTTTATAGCTTCGCAAAATAGCGAAGGAAATGCCATTGGAGGGTTGGCTGTGGGCGAGCCAACCGAGAAAATGTACGAAATGATTGAAGTGGTGAACGAAATTTTACCTAAAGACAAACCCCGTTACCTGATGGGCGTTGGTACACCACAGAATTTACTCGAAGGAATTGAGCGTGGCGTGGATATGTTCGATTGTGTAATGCCGACCCGCAATGGACGTAACGGCATGCTTTTTACGTCGCAGGGCATTATGAATATGAAAAACGAAAAGTGGAAAAACGATTTTTCACCACTGGATGAGTTTGGCACTTCGTATGTCGATCGTACTTACACAAAAGCCTACCTGCGCCATTTATTTATCAGCAAAGAATACTTAGCCCTGCAAATTGCATCCATTCACAACCTAGCATTTTACCTTTGGCTTGTGGGCGAAGCTCGCAAACAGATTCTACTTGGTAACTTTGTGGCATGGAAAACCGAAATGATGTACCGCTTAGGCAAGCGCTTGTAATTTTCAAATGACGATAGATTTAAATTTGAAATTTGTATCTTTGCATGGCAAAATAAAAATTCATGGCATTCAATTATCAAAAAATAGGTTTAAAAAAAATCGACACTTACATTATTGGTAAGTTTCTGGGAACGTATATTTACTCTATCATATTGATAATAAGCATTTCGGTCGTTTTCGATTTAACAGAGAAATTGGATAATTTTTTTGATACAAACGCTCCATTCAAAGCCATCGTTTTAGATTATTACCTCAATTTTATTCCCTATTATGTAAATATGTTTACGCCGCTATTTACATTTATAGCCGTAATATTTTTTACATCCAAAATGGCCGGAAACACCGAAATAATTGCAATTCTGGCAAGTGGAGTAAGCTTTAAGCGACTTATGCGTCCTTATTTTATTTCGGCATTTGCAATTTCATCTTTATCCTTTGTATTGGGTGGCTATATAATTCCTCCGGCTTCGGTAAAAATGATTGATTTTGAAGATAAGTACGTAAAAAAGAAGAAATTAGACAATGCCCGCAATGTGCAAATGGAAGTTGAAAAGGGCGTGATTATGTATATCGAACGCTACGAAGTAGCCGAAAATACCGGCTATCGCTTTTCACTGGAAAAGTTTGAAGATAAAAAGCTTACTTCGCGCCTTACCGCCGAAACCATTCGATGGGACTCCGCTATGCATTGGAAACTAACTAATTACCTACAACGCGACTTTAACGGCATGCGCGAGAGTATAAAAAAAGACAACGAAATGGATACCATTATCAATGTAGACCCACGCGAGTTTTTTATCACCTCTGCCGAAAGTGCACAATTAAATATTAGTGAATTGGGCGATTATCTTGAGCGACAGAAAAATCGTGGCGTGGGCAATATTCAAGCCTTCGAAGATGAATACTACAAGCGTTATGCTTTGCCATTAGCTGCCTTTATTATGACATTAATGGGCGTTTCGCTCTCGTCGCGCAAGGTGCGTGGTGGTATTGGCATACATCTGGGCATTGGGTTGGGGTTGAGTGCTTTGTACGTGCTTTTTTCTACATTTTCTACCTCCTTCTCTGTAAGCGGACTTATGTCGCCATTTTTAGCTGCGTGGCTTCCGAATATCGTTTTTTTGTTAATTGGTATTTATTTGTACCGAACAGCTCCTAAATAGTTTAAATTGCAGTTGGACTTTATAAAGTTTACTCTATATTTGCACTCAATCAAAACATTATTTATAACAATTAAATTCGAATAAAAAAATGAGAACATTGAAATTTTTTACCGTTATCGGTATGCTGTTGGTTTCTTTTTTATTGTCGGCTCAGGTTCCTGCTACTCCGCAAACTCAAATTCCTGCTGCTCCTAAAGTAATTAAGAAACTTCCTGAAAAACAACAAGCCATGTACGACCAAATGGCTGCTGATTTGAAACTTACGGAAGAGCAAAAAACCAAAGCAATTGAATTAGCCATGGAACGTGCAGTTTCGTTGAACGAAAAAATGAAAACTGCAACCACCGATGAGCAAAAAGCAGAATTTAAAAAAGCAAGCAGTGTGGAATATAACAAAAAGCTCGACGATGCCTTCGGAGCTGAACTTGCCGGAAAATTAAAAACATGGCAAAAAGAATATACACTCAAACAAAAAGCTGCACAAACTAAATAGTAAATTACGAATTATAAGAAAAAAGTGCTGAAGATTAAATCTTTCAGCACTTTTAATATTCAGATAGTTGCTTTTAACTCGTAATTGAAAATTCGTAATTGATTATTTATTCTTAATTGCTTCCACAATTTTAGCTTCGAGTTCGGCTGCTAATTCCGGATTGTCTTTAATTACGCCTTTCGAAGCATCGCGTCCTTGTGCTAATTTGGTGTCGCCATAGCTAAACCACGAACCGCTTTTTTTGATAATGCCGTACTCTACACCTAAATCGAGGATTTCGCCTGTTTTCGAAATTCCTTCGCCATACATAATGTCAAATTCTGCTTTGCGGAACGGAGGTGCCACTTTGTTTTTAATTACTTTCACGCGAGTTTGGTTACCTATTGCATCTTCGCCATCTTTCAATTGACCAATTCTACGAATATCCAACCGCACCGACGCATAAAATTTCAGGGCATTACCACCAGTGGTTGTTTCGGGGTTACCAAACATTACGCCGATTTTTTCGCGCAACTGATTGATAAACATACATGTGGTATTTGTTTTATTGATATTGGCAGTGAGTTTACGTAAAGCTTGCGACATAAGGCGCGCCTGAAGTCCCATTTTCGAATCGCCCATATCTCCTTCTAACTCGGCTTTTGGTGTAAGTGCTGCCACAGAGTCAATTACAACTAAATCAACTGCCGACGAGCGAATTAACTGGTCGGCAATTTCCAACGCTTGCTCACCATTGTCGGGCTGCGAAATTAATAATTCGTCGATGTTTACACCTAATTTTTCGGCGTAAAAACGATCGAAAGCATGCTCCGCATCTATAATAGCTGCAATACCTCCGGCTTTTTGAGCTTCGGCAATGGCATGGATGGCTAAGGTGGTTTTACCCGACGACTCAGGTCCATAAATTTCAATTACACGTCCGCGAGGATAACCACCCACACCGAGTGCAACATTTAGTCCGATAGAACCGGTGGATATAACGGCTACATCTTCTACTTTGTTGTCGCCCATGCGCATAATAGCACCTTTTCCGTGGTCTTTGTCAATTTTATCCATTGCCAATTGCAATGCTTTCAGTTTTTCTAACGATGGTTTTTGCACATCGTCGGTAGTTTTTGCTGCCATAGTTCTATTTATTTTTAATTTTCTTCTTTTTTAGCCATGCAAAGTTAGAATAATTTTGTTCACAACCAATATTTTATACTGTAATATTAGTGTATTGTT
>DYSC01000108.1:0-1983 GCA_020726365.1 Porphyromonas sp. | reverse complement strand
TTCGAAGTGTTCGTGTTGTAAAAGATGTATGTTCATTTTTTAAAGTTATAAATTAGAATTAAAAAATTAGAAGTAGCTAACTATAAACTATTTACTGTAAACTATAAACTACTCTACCACTTCCAATTTTGCAAATTTCAGCAACAACGATTTTGTGCCTTTTGCGCCAAAGTCAATTTCCACTTTTTCGTTCCCGTTTACAATGCCTATTTCTATCACTTTACCAATACCAAAAACGGCATGTTTTACAGTTGTGCCAACAAGGTAAACTGCATTTTCGACTTGCTGTGTTGAATTGGTTTCCACTTTAATGCGTGTCAATTTGTTGGGTTGCTGATAAACAGGTTCGCGAACAGGTCTTTGATTTGAAAAGCCCGAACTTTGTTGCAAGCGGTTTCGTTCAAATTCTACATCGTCGTCCCAGTTACTAAAACGGCTTTGCTTGGGTTGAAAAATACTTTCTTCGGGTGCTTCAATGTATTTAGCATCAATATCTTTGATAAAACGGCTTGGATTCGAAAAGTTCGATTGTCCGTTGCGGAAACGCGAGCGTGCATTGGTAATGTAACACTGTTGCTCAGCTCGGGTAAGTGCCACGTAAAACAAGCGTCGCTCCTCTTCCAGACTTTTTTCGCTATCCAACGAATAGGACGAAGGAAATAAATCTTCCTCAACACCAACTATAAACACCACCGCAAATTCCAAACCTTTGGCAGCATGAATAGTCATCATTGTTACTTTATTGCTATCTGTATCTTTATCAGTATCTTGGTCGGTAAGCAACGAAACTTCCGACAGAAAATCGGGTAAAAAGGCTGTTTCATCATTCTGCTCGCGCTGTTCGCAAAACTCGTGAATGGCTTTAAGTAATTCTTCCACGTTTTCGCGTCGACTAATGCTTTCGGGTGTTGCATCAACGAATGTTTCGCTGATTATACCAGTAGCATTTATTACCGATTTTACCAATTCGTAGGCATTTAATGTTGTAAGTTGAGCTGCAAAAACCGAAATCAAATTACGAAAATTGGCTAACTTAGTAGCTGTCCCGGCATTTACCGGCAGGTTGTAGCCCAGCATATCATTAAGCACCTCCCAAGCACTAACAGCTTGACTGCGGGCACATTCAAAAACTTTCGAAACCGTGGTATCACCAATTCCACGGGCGGGAACATTGATAATTCGTTTCAGTGCTTCCTCATCGTTTTGGTTACAAATTAGTCGACAATAGGCAATTACATCTTTAATTTCTTTGCGTTGGTAAAACGACAAACCGCCGTAAATACGATAAGGAATGTCATTTTTGCGTAATGCTTCTTCCTGCAAACGACTTTGCGAATTGGTGCGATAAAGAATGGCTATTTGTTGGTATTGAAATCCATTTTTAGAACTCAATTCAACAATTTCTTTTGCTACCATTGCGCCTTCCTCAATGTCGCTGTATGCTGTGATTAATTTAATTAACGAGCCTTCTTCCTTTTCCGAAAATACATTCTTTCGAATCTGCTTTTGGTTTTTATCAATCAAGCTATTTGCTGCATTTACAATGGTTTGAGTAGAGCGGTAGTTTTGTTCTAACTTAAAGGTTTGCGTATTGGTATAAGCGTTTTTGAACTGTAAAATATTATCAATATTTGCACCGCGAAACGAATAAATGCTTTGCGCATCGTCGCCCACCACACATATTCGCTCGTGTGTTTCCGACAGCTTTTTCACAATCATGTATTGCGCAAAATTGGTGTCCTGGTACTCATCCACCAGAATGTACCGAAAATCATTGCGGTATTTATCCAACACTTCGTGGAAATCGCGAAAAAGCACATTTGTTTGCAACAACAAATCGTCGAAATCCATAGCATCGGCTTGTTTGCAGCGTGTACAATATAATTTGTAAACCTCAGCTAAGCGGGGTACTTTGGCATACATATCGTTTTTGGTGAGGTCGATATTTGTGCGGTAAGCATCGGGTAAAATCAGACTATTTTT
>DYSC01000107.1:3149-6130 GCA_020726365.1 Porphyromonas sp. | reverse complement strand
ATAATTTAACTATTTATTTAACAGTATAGAGGGTTTTGCTGCAAGATGGGTTAATGTTACTCTTAGCATCACATTAGTTTCATTTTCCCCTGATAATCCGCTTAATATCATTCAGTTTGTTCAGCGCTTCAACAGGCGTTAGGTTGTTGATATCGAGGTTTTTAATTTCATCACGAATTTGTTCCAACACGGGATCGTCTAATTGAAAAAAACTGAGTTGCATACCTTCGCGATGTTCGGCAATTTCGCCAATGGGTTTCGAAACGCCTGTTTGGCGATTTTCCGATTCCAAATCTTTCAGAATTTGCTCCGAACGTTTCACAATACTTTGCGGCATACCGGCCATTTTGGCTACGTGAATACCAAAACTGTGTTCGCTGCCACCTTTTACTAATTTGCGCAGGAAAATCACTTTTTTATCCACTTCTTTCACCGATACATTGAAGTTCTTGATGCGGTGGAACGATTTTTCCATCTCATTCAATTCATGATAATGTGTAGCAAAAAGCGTTTTGGCTTTGCAATTTGGATGTTCATGAATATACTCCACAATAGCCCAAGCTATGGAAATACCATCGTAAGTACTTGTTCCGCGTCCTAGTTCGTCGAATAAAATCAGGCTGCGATTCGATAGATTATTCAGAATACTTGCGGCCTCGTTCATTTCCACCATAAAGGTCGATTCGCCCTGTGAAATATTATCGCTGGCTCCTACACGCGTAAAAATTTTATCCACCACGCCAATCCGCGCACTTTCCACCGGAACAAAACAACCGATTTGAGCCATAAGTGTAATCAACGCTGTTTGGCGCAGCAAAGCCGACTTACCCGCCATGTTCGGTCCGGTAATAATGATAATTTGCTGCGTTTCGCAGTCCAGAAAAACATCGTTGGCAATGTATTTTTCACCTACAGGCAATTGTTTTTCAATCACCGGATGTCGTCCCTGTTTAATATCCAACACATCATTGTCCAACACTTCAGGGCGCACATATTTATTTTCGGACGAGACTTTGGTGAACGATAGCAAACAATCGAGTTGCGCTATCAGGTTCGAATTCAACTGAATAGCCGTAATATATTCACTCAGCGCAATAACCAATTCGCCAAACAAACGGGTTTCTATAGTTAGAATTTTTTCCTCAGCACCCAGAATTTTTTCTTCGTACACCTTTAACTCTTGCGTAATGTAGCGTTCGGCATTTACTAGCGTTTGTTTCCTGATCCATGTTTCGGGCACTTTATCTTTGTGTGCATTACGTACTTCGATGTAGTAGCCAAACACATTGTTGAAATGAATTTTTAAGCTTGGAATACCTGTGGCTTCACTTTCGCGTTCCTGAATGCGTTGTAAAAATTCTTTGCCCGAATGTGCCAACATACGCAATTCATCCAAATCCGCATCGATGCCATGACGAAGAATATTGCCTCTATTGATAAGAACAGGCGGGTCGTTATTTATTTCTTTTTCTATTTTTTCGGATATAATGTGGCAGGCATTCAACTGATCAGCAATACGTTGCAAGGTCACATTATTTGTTTCAGCACAAGCGGCTTTGATAGGTTCAATGGCTTTGAGCGCCACTTTGAGTTGCACCACTTCGCGCGGATTGATACGACCAACAGCCACTTTGGAAATAATACGTTCCAAATCACCAATGAGTGCAATATTTTGCTCCAGCAATTCTTTTAATTCCGGATTTTTAAAGAAAAACTCCACCACACTCAATCGTTCGTTGATAGGCTTTACGTCTTTAAGTGGAAAAGCAATCCAGCGTTTCAGCAAGCGGGCACCCATGGGGCTAATGGTTTTATCCAAAATATCCAACAGTGTTTTAGCTCCTTCGTTGATAGAGCCATAAAGTTCCAAGTTACGAACTGTAAAACGGTCGAGCCATACGTAACGGTCTTCTTCGATACGCGCCAATTGTGTGATATGTCCGGTTTGCTGGTGATGCGTTAAATCCAAATAATGAAGAATAGAACCTGCCGCAACAACTCCATTCGGCAAATTATCCACACCAAAACCTTTCAGATTTTTGGTTTCGAAATGTTTGAGCAAGCGTTCGTTAGCCGATTCGGGCGTGTAAGCCCAGTCTTCCAATGCATAGGTAAAGAATTTTGTACCAAACTGATTTTCAAAGTCTTTGCGTTTCGAGCGATCGAAAAGCACTTCTTTGGGTCCAAAACTATTCAGTAATTTATCCACATATTCGCCATTTCCTTCGGCAACTAAAAATTCGCCTGTCGAAATATCCAAAAAGGAAACGCCCACCTGATTTTTATTCATGTAAACGCTCGCTAAAAAGTTATTTTCTTTGTGATTAAGTGTGGTGTCGCTGTACGAAACGCCTGGTGTAACTAATTCGGTTACACCACGTTTTACAATTTTTTTGGTCAGTTTTGGGTCTTCAAGTTGGTCGCAAATAGCCACGCGCTTGCCCGCGCGCACCAATTTTGGAAGATAGGTGTCGAGTGCATGATGCGGAAAACCAGCTAATTCCACCGTTTTTGCCGAACCATTGGCACGGCGTGTAAGAGTAATTCCTAAAATTTCCGAAGCTTCGATAGCATCGGCAGAGAAAGTTTCGTAAAAATCGCCGCAACGGAACAGCAATATCGCATCAGGGTGTTTTGCCTTGATTTCGAAAAATTGCTTCATGAGCGGGGTTTCTACTATATCGTTTGCCATTCTTCTTTCAAAATTTTATTGTTTATCTAATCTTTTAATTTCAGTTTCTGATAAATGAAGCTTCAAAAGTTGTGTTTTAGTTTTTATTGGTTATTCCTCAATAAATTGAACTTTACCTATTGGAGAACAAGCTTTTTTCCTATGAGAAACAGAATCTCTTAAATATATCAAGACTTATACCTGACCAACCAGCATCTTCGAAGCCAAATAAATGGTGAAATATTCTGCCTTTTACATCATCTTTTGCAATTCCATTATTTTAAAGTCAACGTTATCCAAATTTGCATTT
>DYSC01000107.1:0-3049 GCA_020726365.1 Porphyromonas sp. | reverse complement strand
TTGCATTTAGGAATTTTTTTTCTTGAGTTAGCCAGTAACTATTTGCCATTTGAATCAGCTAAAAGAGTTTGAATTTTTCTGCTTTATTTAAAATCAATAACGGCATAGCCAAATAACCATTAATACCGCGCAGCTAATAACTATTATATTTTAAGTGTGTTGATAGCCGCTGTCATTTTCGACCATGCATATTTTTGTTTTTCAAGTTTAATATTTTCTACAAATTCAGCCGAACGTTTATTGGTGAAAAAATCGAACAACGAATTTGCAATCTGAATGGGTTTTACGTCCACCACATAACCCACTTTGCCGTGTGGAACAATTTCGGCCAGTCCACCTACATTGGTAACCAATATCGGTTTTTCGAAATGGTAAGCAATTTGACTTACACCACTTTGAGTTGCCGAACGATATGGTTGAGCTACAATATCGGCAATGCTAAAGTAATTACGAACTTCGTTGTCGGGGATAAAAATGGTTCGCAATTCCACATGACTTTCGAGTTTCAGTTTGTAAATTAGTTGCATATAGGGCTCTGGGTTTTCGTAAAACTCGCCCGCCACAATCAGTTTAAGTGGAAACTCGCGCAAACGCTTATCCGCAAAGGCTTCGAGGAGTAAATCGAGCCCTTTGTATTCGCGAATAAATCCAAAAAACAGAATATAGGATATTTTTTCGTGCAAACCAAGTCGCATGGCTGCATTCGCTTTTTCGAGCGGGTCGCCGTAATGGTCGTAAATAGGGTGAGGCGAAACAGCAATTGGTTTATTCGTTTTATCAAATTGCTTAATATCAGCAACTACCGAATCGGCCATTGCCACAAATCCATCCATAGCGCTCACAAAATACTTCGGCAAAACAGTATCCAGAATAGTTGGTTCGTGCGGAATCATGTTGTGAATCAGCCCGATAGTTTTGGTGTCTACGTTTCGAACCATGCGGGCAATGGTGCCAAAACAGGGTGCCATAAAAGCCATCCAATAGCAAAAAATAACTTTGTCAGCTTTTTTCTTTTTAATTTCTCGTCCGGCTTTTATCCATGTGAGTGGATTCATCGAATTGATGATTCGGCTGATTTTTAAATCTGTGGGCTGCGGTTCGTCCGAAAACTGCGATTTTCCCGGAAATAATATTTTGGGGTATTGCACCGTAAATGTAACAATCTCAACCTCATGCCCTTCGCTTACAAACTGACGTGCCAGCCGCTCATTATAGGCAGCCAATCCTCCCCTGAAAGGATACGCAGTTCCAACTAAAATAATCCTCATGATAACTATTTGTATTTCAACAATAAAACGCTTGATTTGTGCCAATATTCAGTTGCCTGATTTTTTCACTGATACAATTTGCAAATGTACAAAAAAATCAATCTCAATAAAAGTATTACACAAAGTATCACTAAGTAAAGAAAAAAAGTGAGAGTACGACATCAAATCATGCTCTCACTATCTTGTAACTTGTAACTATCCTAATATCTGTAATGTTCCGGTTTATACGGACCACTTTCGTTTACACCAATATAAGCCGCTTGGTCAGGAGTTAGTTTCGTAAGTTTTACACCCAATTGTTCGAGGTGCAGGCGTGCCACTTCTTCGTCCAAATGTTTTGGCAAGCGATATACATCCACTGCGTAATCTTTGGTATATAATTCGATTTGAGCTAATGTTTGATTGGTAAACGAGTTACTCATTACAAACGATGGATGACCGGTAGCACAACCTAAATTCACCAAACGACCGTCGGCTAATAAAAGTACGCTATGTCCGTCAGGGAAGATATATTTATCAACTTGCGGTTTAATGTTTACACATTCCATGCCCGGGAATTGTTTAAGTTTTTCAACTTGAATTTCGTTGTCGAAATGACCAATATTACAAACAATAGCACCATCTTTCATTCCTTCGATATGCTCAATACGGATAATATCTTTGTTTCCGGTAGTAGTAACGTAGATATTTCCTTCGGCTAACGCATCTTCGATGGTTGTAACCTGAAAACCTTCCATCGATGCTTGAAGTGCACAAATCGGGTCGATTTCGGTTACAATAACGCGAGCACCATAAGTTGCCATTGAGCGGGCACAGCCTTTTCCAACATCACCATAACCGCACACAACCACCACTTTGCCTGCCAACATTACGTCGGTAGCACGTTTAATTCCGTCGGCTAACGATTCGCGACAGCCGTACAAGTTGTCAAACTTCGATTTTGTAACCGAGTCGTTTACATTAAATGCAGGGAACAGCAATGAACCTTCTTCCAACATTTGGTACAAACGGTGAACGCCGGTAGTTGTTTCTTCCGATACTCCACGAATTTCGGGTGCAATGCGGCTCCACATATCGTTATTTTCTTTTAATACATTTTTTAAAATCGCATGCAGAAGACGTTCATCTTCTGTCCCAACAACTTTGTCTAGCACTGTTGCATCTTTTTCGGCAGCCACACCCATGTGAACCATCATAGTAGCATCACCACCATCGTCCACAATCAGGGTTGGACTTTTGTGACCATCAAAAGTCAGCGCCTGAAGCGTACACCACCAATACTCCTCGAGCGTTTCGCCTTTCCAAGCAAACACAGGAATACCAGCAGCAGCAATAGCCGCAGCAGCATGGTCTTGCGTAGAATAAATATTACAACTACACCAGCGCACTTCGGCACCCAGTTCAACAAGGGTTTCAATCAGCACAGCAGTTTGAATGGTCATGTGCAACGAGCCCATAATACGAGCACCTGCAAGCGGTTTCGACTGACCGTATTTAGCACGTAATGCCATTAAGCCGGGCATTTCTTTTTCGGCTAATTCTATTTCTTTCCGGCCAAAATCGGCCAGCGACATATCAGCTACTTTATAAGGTAAGGTGCTGAATAAAGGGGTTATACTCATTTTATTTATTTTTTATTTTCTAATTTCAGCCTTCTAATTTCTAAATTATTAAGACCTACAAAGGTACGGAAATAGATTGTGATACAAGACAAATGAACGTTAAAAAATTCACCCGAATTTTACAGACACAAAATGTAACTACTCAGCACTATTGTTGAG
>DYSC01000289.1 GCA_020726365.1 Porphyromonas sp. | reverse complement strand
CACTTGAACCGACACATATGATGTATTGAAACATATAAAAGATACGCTACTTGCCTCTGTTGCATAACTTGAACCGACACATATGATGTATTGAAACCTCTATCTTCTTAGTGATACTAAGCTACAAACACATCTTGAACCGACACATATGATGTATTGAAACCTGGTACTGCGTATTTGATATATACTAATTGGGACTTGAACCGACACATATGATGTATTGAAACTCGAAACCGCCATCGTTTCAGGGTGGAAGACGGTTTCTTGAACCGACACATATGATGTATTGAAACGACAAATGAACAAACCATTCTTGACATTGCCAGCTATCTTGAACCGACACATATGATGTATTGAAACAGTATTGCTCAAAATTCATCTCAACTTCTCCATGAGCCTTGAACCGACACATATGATGTATTGAAACTGATGTGATTATACATTTTGGATAATAAAACAACCCTTGAACCGACACATATGATGTATTGAAACAACAAATCTTGTAAAGTTACATCCCAATTAATATCTTGAACCGACACATATGATGTATTGAAACTGAGTTATCTAGCTTAAGAGCTAATAGTAAGTTTATCTTGAACCGACACATATGATGTATTGAAACTATAAAAAATATTTTTGTCATAAATATATAAAATATCTTGAACCGACACATATGATGTATTGAAACTATCTATCAAAATTTGAAGACTCACTATCATAACACTTGAACCGACACATATGATGTATTGAAACTAATATAAGTCATCAGTTTAGTAGAACCAAACGCCCCTTGAACCGACACATATGATGTATTGAAACAATTAAATTAAAGGGAACAAAAATGAAAACAAATGACTTGAACCGACACATATGATGTATTGAAACGTTGATAGATACCAGTAGTGATACCAGTAGTGATACTTGAACCGACACATATGATGTATTGAAACTGATATACAGATGGAACAGTAGTAGTTATAAAAATCTTGAACCGACACATATGATGTATTGAAACTCGCTAAAGCTCTTTTTCGCTCTC
>DYSC01000288.1 GCA_020726365.1 Porphyromonas sp. | reverse complement strand
TATTTACTTGCTAAAAGTGATTTATTATTCTCTGGGAGTGATAATTTTACCATTTCATTGTTCTTGTTGGCACAAAGCAATATACCTATTGTTTGGTTTTCATCGGGTAGCTTTTCGTTTCTGTCGTAATAATTTACATACATCTGCAACTGCCCTAAATCTTTGTGAGTGATTTTTTCCGTTTTTATTTCAACAACAACAAAACAACGTAATAAACGGTTATAAAATATCAAGTCGGCAAAAAATTCATCATCTTCAATCAAAAACCTTTTTTGTCGTGCCACAAACGAAAAACCATTACCCAATTCAAGCATAAATTGTTGTAAATGTTCGATAAGTGCGGTCTCCAATTCTTTTTCGTAGTAATGCGATTTACGTTCAAGTCCAAGAAACTCGAGCATCATTGGGTCTTTTACAATTTCTTGTGGTAGTTCGGGCAATCGTTCGTTCCGTGCTACAGCCATTACCGATTCTTTATCATTGCTCAGTAATAACCTTTCGTACAAATTGGCATAAATTTGTCTTTCTAACTCACGGCCTGTCCAACCATTTTTCACTGCTTCAAGCTCATAATATTCACGCTTATCTTTATCATCGATACTCATCAACGATCTATATTGCATCCAATTCAATTGCGAACGCAGTGCGTTCGCAATTGGAAAAACACGATAAAATTGACGACATTGCTCCAAAACCCGAAGCGAAAATCCACTGCCATACTCAGGTTCAATTTCTGTTGCCAGATTGCGCAATAAGTATTTTCCGTAATCAGCTCGCTCTTTTCCTTGTTGCTCTTCATTGAAAATGCGTTCACCCATTTTCCAATACATCTCCACACGATAAAACTCCACACTGCGAACTGCCTGCAGTCGTGATTGTCCAATTATTGATTTAATATCCTGAACAAAAGAATTGGATAGTAGTTCTTTGTCGTGTTTCATGTGTTTATAATTTAAGTATCTGCCCCCTAACCCCCTAAAGGGGGAAAATCTTATTCCACATATTTTATTAATAATTCATCTTCGAATCCGAAAATTGTC
>DYSC01000003.1:37157-60115 GCA_020726365.1 Porphyromonas sp. | reverse complement strand
ATTACTACAATTGTTTTCATAATTTGTAAAAATTCGTACGATTTAGAATAATCTGACTTATTGGTTTAAAGCACTATAATTCGTTCTAATGTAATCTCTTAATTCAAGAATTCCATCCGCCAAACAAGTAAGTTTTTCAAGAGCTTCAACTACCTCATCTGAATTATTTAAATTGTTTTTTAGCTGAATAGAATGCTTACAATCGTGCATGGTTAGTTTCATAATACCATCATCCATTACTTTTGCATGATAAGTCGACATACTTCTATGGCTATTGGGTAATAAGAATTCTTTTTTATTAAAAACTGTCATTATTATTTTTTTGTGAGTTAATAAAACGAAGATAGCTATAAACAATAACATAACTATTAAGAGGCTATGAAGAATATATTACAAAAGAAATCAGACCTACTCTCACGAGCAAGTCTGATTATTGTTTTTTAAAAACATCGAAAATACTATTCGCAAAAACAAAGTTTTAACGAACAGTAAGTTTTTGGTTGTATGTAGTATTACCCTGACGAGCAACAATCATATACATTCCTTTGCGCAATTCAGAGATATTCAACACTTCTTTTTCAACATTACTTACCGTTTTGTTGATTAAGTTTCTTCCAGCAAGATCAGTAACCTGAATTGTTGTAAATCCGCTAAATTCTGGCAATTCAACAATTACTTGCGAAGTTGCAGGGTTTGGATATACTTTCAAGCTATTGGCAAAAGCTGATTTTGGAGTGAAAATGCTTGTTGGTGCATTCCAATATGAACCAGTATTCATAGACGAAACCGCTGACAAATTAAATTTAGGAGCAGTTTGGTTAAATGGGTCAGTTACCGATAAAGTTGCATTATCAGCATTTATTGTATTTTTAAAACTTGTAGTATTATACCAAGTTAACATATCGGCTGCTGTCCATGAAGTTACCGACGACATGATAAATTCACTTCCTGTTGCAATTCCCGATATTACTGTGTTGCGCACTTTAATATCATTATTTACCATATTGGTTTTAGTGTTTTCAGCCTCTACCTTCACACCATTTACCCAACCAGCCAACAAAGAATTGTAAACCTGAAGTTTCGTATTTTTCTTAACATTAATACCTGCTTGATAAAAGTTGCTGCAAGTACTACTTGTGGTAGCTTTTGGACCAAATGAACTAACATTTGAAAAAATTGCTGTTGTGAACGGTGTATTTGTTGAACCTGATCCATCATTATCTGATTCGAAACAATTTGATTTGCCTGCTACGTCTGCTACATTTGGATCGCGTTGAGTAAGACCAAATTGTACCATACCTGAGTATCCATAATCGGTATCAAAATCATCGTCGGTACCGCGTAATGCGATTAAGTGTTTTGCATTTACTGTTCCACCAAACCATTCGAATGAATCATCGCCAGAATAAGAAACTTGTATATTGTCAAGCGTCGTTGCTGAACCTACACCTCCCATAGTCAATCCATTTATTTCATTATTTGTTGCAAAAGCAATACCTGGGAACTCGATGCGTACATACTGTAAACTTCCTGAATTATCAGCTGCATCAGTTCCACCATAAGTTGCACCAACTCCACCTTCGATAGTTGCTGAACCTCCTGTAACGTTGATTGGCGCTTTGCCACAAATAATTATACCACCCCAGTCGCCATAAGTACGACTTCCGGCTGCTTGATTCGATGTAAATACAATTGGTTCGTTTACAGTACCATTTGCAATTAGTTTTCCACCTTTTTCTACAATAAGAGCACCCTTGTTGGTTTTGTCACCACGAATTACAGTACCTGCTTCGATAGTTAAAGTAGCTCCATCTTTTACATACACCCAACCATTCAACAAATACACATTGTTTTTAGTCCAAGTTGTGTTTGCTGTAATATTCCCTGCTGCAATAGTTTGTGTTGTTGCAGCGTAAACTGTAACTTGAGGGTTGAAATTTGCCCAACCTGCTGTCCAATCACTAGTTCCAAAGGCACCACGATAGTTCACTTTGTCAAAAAAGTTATTGTCGATTGTTGCTGTATTATTTTCTTGATACCAATATGAACCAGTATTCATAGACGAAACCGCTGACAAATTAAATTTAGGAGCAGTTTGGTTAAATGGGTCAGTTACCGATAAAGTTGCATTATCAGCATTTATTGTATTTTTAAAACTTGTAGTATTATACCAAGTTAACATATCGGCTGCTGTCCATGAAGTTACCGACGACATGATAAATTCACTTCCTGTTGCAATTCCCGATATTACTGTGTTGCGCACTTTAATATCATTATTTACCATATTGGTTTTAGTGTTTTCAGCCTCTACCTTCACACCATTTACCCAACCAGCCAACAAAGAATTGTAAACCTGAAGTTTCGTATTTTTCTTAACATTAATACCTGCTTGATAAAAGTTGCTGCAAGTACTACTTGTGGTAGCTTTTGGACCAAATGAACTAACATTTGAAAAAATTGCTGTTGTGAACGGTGTATTTGTTGAACCTGATCCATCATTATCTGATTCGAAACAATTTGATTTGCCTGCTACGTCTGCTACATTTGGATCGCGTTGAGTAAGACCAAATTGTACCATACCTGAGTATCCATAATCGGTATCAAAATCATCGTCGGTACCGCGTAATGCGATTAAGTGTTTTGCATTTACTGTTCCACCAAACCATTCGAATGAATCATCGCCAGAATAAGAAACTTGTATATTGTCAAGCGTCGTTGCTGAACCTACACCTCCCATAGTCAATCCATTTATTTCATTATTTGTTGCAAAAGCAATACCTGGGAACTCGATGCGTACATACTGTAAACTTCCTGAATTATCAGCTGCATCAGTTCCACCATAAGTTGCACCAACTCCACCTTCGATAGTTGCTGAACCTCCTGTAACGTTGATTGGCGCTTTGCCACAAATAATTATACCACCCCAGTCGCCATAAGTACGACTTCCGGCTGCTTGATTCGATGTAAATACAATTGGTTCGTTTACAGTACCATTTGCAATTAGTTTTCCACCTTTTTCTACAATAAGAGCACCCTTGTTGGTTTTGTCACCACGAATTACAGTACCTGCTTCGATAGTTAAAGTAGCTCCATCTTTTACATACACCCAACCATTCAACAAATACACATTGTTTTTAGTCCAAGTTGTGTTTGCTGTAATATTCCCTGCTGCAATAGTTTGTGTTGTTGCAGCGTAAACTGTAACTTGAGGGTTGAAATTTGCCCAACCTGCTGTCCAATCACTAGTTCCAAAGGCACCACGATAGTTCACTTTGTCAAAAAAACTGTTATCGATAGACTGTGCGAACGCAGCCGATGCAACTAACATAAATAATCCGATTAGTAAATTCTTTTTCATTTGTTTTTTTGTTTAAAAAATTGTTTTTGTTTATTATTAATTTAATTCTATCCTTTTATAAAGAAACACTTACTCCTATTTTAAATTGTCTGCCAGGTTTGTATTTGTTTGTTATTTGTTCTCTTATAGCTTGTCCTCCAGTTGTTGCAGTATATTTTTGGAATTGTTGAAAAACCACATCGCCATCGAGCGCATTTTTAATTCCTAATTTTATACTTATCTTTTCGAAAATCTTTTTCTCAAATGTAAAATCTAACGAATTAAAAGGCATTTCCCATATATGTGGAGTATTAATATCACCAACCACGGCAATGCGTTTACCCGCTTTATTGAACATGGCACTACCCATTATACCTGTTTTTGAATCGTTGTAATACATACCAATATTAATAATATAAGGCGATTGGCCTTGTAATACACGTTGGCTTTCACCTTCGGTAATAGAATCAGTAAGTATAACTGATTTAATAATTGACGCATTTATAACTAAGGTAATGTTGCTTAGAAATTTTAAATTTCCCAACTTTTCAAATTCGTGTAATCGCTTACGTGCATCAAATTCCAATCCATAAGATTTAGCCTTTTCAGCATTCTCGAAAGTGTAATTCCAACCAGAGCCAGTGTATAGAATTTTTGATTCAATTGGGTCTTTAAAATCTTTGTAAAAAACACCTACTGAAATTATTTCCTCTGAAGTTGGATACCATTCGTAGCGAGCATCCAAGTTGGTTATATAACTGTTTTTAACGGCTGTGTTACCATAAGTAGTTGCATTTTCTTCGAAGTTATAAAATGCAAATGGCGAAACTTCACGAAACTCAGGACGATTTACAGTTTTACCACCCGCTAAACGGAACATCATTTTTTCATTCAGATTAATGGTAGAATTAAACGAAGGATAAATATTCAATGTATCTATGTTTACACTTAATGGACTATTGTCAGTTCCATCGCGTTTATACCCATTTAATCCTAAATTATTCTGCTCAACACGAAAACCAGTATATAGATTAAACCACTTTGTAAAAGGTAAATTAACAGCTATATAACCTGCTAATAACTGATTTTCAGCCTTATAACTATCTGGTTTTTGAGAGGCATCTAATAATACTAAACCTGTGTTGTAGTCTATTTTATTATTTATTACATTGCTAATCGAATTAAACATAGCATCATCAAATGCTGTTGTTTTATTGTACGAGTCTATAGCTGTATAGTAAAATGAACTTGTTGATCCTTTCACATAATTGTACACACTGCTTGTAAAATCTCTTTGTTTTTTCTCAAAGTAAGCTCCCGTCTTCAATTCGGGTTGAAATTTATTAAAATTCATTTTTTGAGAAAAATTTAATGCAGCACTAAGAATATTTTCATTGTTTTGTAAAAAAATTCGGCCAAAAGCATCCGAAGCACCTTGCGTATTAAAACCCATTGTAAATTGTGTTTCAGGTTCGCTGTCGTACGAAATAGTTTTTACACGTCGAATGTCAGGTTGATTTTTGTTAGCATAAGCATATCCTACAACCCAATCTAATTTTGTTGCCTCTGAATTAAATGTGTGATTACCTGCAAGTTGACTTGAATAAGTCAAGCGAGATTCGTACGCCAACTCGTATGCTCGGTCATTCGATTGCGAATAAAAATCAAATCCTTCTTTCAGCACAGTTCGGTTAGAACCCATATTGTTAAATAAGTTGCGAAATTCAATACGTTGATTATCTCCAAATGTAAACGTCCAGTTAGACAGTGCAGTAACACGTATCTTCGATTGATAAGTTAATTGATTATAACGGTATGAAGTGTCGGGGTATGATAAGTAGGCTGCTCTAAATCCTGATTCAGATGTATTCGTAGAATTATAACCCAATGCAGTGATTGTTCCTACAGAGATATCTCCTATTCTAAATCGTTGATTAAATCCTAATTGTAAATCAGCATCTGGCTTTGCAGTGGTTTTATAAGGAGTAATTATGGTGTTGAATGACTTTGAAATTGAATTTATCTGTTCTTTTTTCGCTTCATCGGTTTGATCAAACAACTTTTTGTATTCACTTGTTTCAGGAACAATTGCTGGAATAACTCGAACAGTATTATCGAATCCTAACCAATCGGTTTTACTTCCTTGACTTGTGTAAAATGTCTTCCCTGTAGATAATTGATTATATCCAACCGATGCTGAAACAGTGATACTATTTCGGTCAATCAAGCTCTTGGTTTTTACATTTATCATTGCTCCTGCAAAATCGGCAGGCAACTCGGGTGCTGGTGTTTTGTATATTAATATATTGTCGATTTGTCCGCTAGGAATAACATCGAACGAAAATGCGCGAACATCACTTTCGCTACTTGGAGTTGATGTGCCATTTAACCAAACTGAGTTGTAACGTTCGGTTAATCCGCGAACAATAACAAACTTACCTTCGCGAATGGTTACACCCGGAATACGACGAATAACTTCCGATGCATCTTTATCTTGTGAACGGGCTATTTGTTGTGAGGTAATACCGTTGGCAATAGTTAAGCTGCTGCGGGTGGCAGCAAGCATGGTAAGTTCGGTATCGGTACGGCGCTTAGCAGTAACAACCACATCTTGAATAACTTGTGAAGAAGAACTAAGTTTCACATCTAATTTAAACTCAGTATTTTTACCAATTTCTACTTTTTGAATACTCTTATTATACGAAATAAAAGAAAAAATAATATTATAACTTCCTGCCGGTATGTCTTTTATCTCATAATTACCATCAAAATCAGTAACTGTTCCAATTGTTGTACCTTGTAAAATAATATTACAACCAATTACACTTTCGCCGTTGTCGGCATCTGTTACTACTCCTTTAATCGAATTTTGCGAATAAAGCAGTAAAGTTAACTGCAAAAATACTAATACTGAGAAAATTCTTTGAATCACGATGTTTTTATTTTGAAATTATATTGCAAAATTATCGCCTTGAAGTTAAGTATCCGTTTCATGTATGTGAAGTAACTATTAAGAAATAATTGCAACTAAATGTCATTTATATTTCATTTGTGTTACGCTTCAAATTAATTCACAATAAATAACAAAGTAGTTAATTCAAAAAACTACACACTTAGTTTCTCAATAACAACTAAAAAGGGCTTATCCATAGGTATGGATAAGCCCTTTTTAAAAAACAATCGTCAAATTAGAAGTTCAGAATTTTATTTCACGATTAAACATTACTCTTTTCAATTGTTTTCATTTTAATTTCTGCCCACAAGTCAGTGTATGCCTTTTTAGCTTTAGTATTAGCATTAAAAGCAAATAAGGGTTTTTGAAAAACACCCATTTTTTCGACATCCGAATTGAACGGAATTACCGAATTACAAAAATTAGGATAGTTCTCTCTTAATTGGTTAATTAAATTGCGATGAGTACTTTTTTTGACTTCGACCATCGAGAAAAATGGTATTAAAACCGAACTATCAAAACCCTGATTACTGTAAAAATCGAGCAAATGTTCGAATGCTCTCACTGATAATGGAGTAGGAACTATTGGAACAAGTATATAATCGCAAGCAAAAAATATATTTTCAGCCAGAAGCGACATGGCTGGTGGACAGTCGATAAAAACAACATCATATTTTTTTTTAATGTCCTTTAAAGACTCTTTAATACGTTTCTTTGATTTTTTTTCTTGATCTAAAACAGAATCGATATGACGATACGAAATGTCGGCAGGTATAATATCTAAACCTTCATATCCGGTGGCACAAATCAAACTGCTTATCTCAACTTTACCCGATACAATTTTTTTTAAACTAACATCATTCCCATCTGTTTGTTTGTAATAAAAAGATGCAGAGCCTTGTGGGTCTAAATCCCAAAGGAGCGTTCTCCACTCATCTTCGCCCGAAAGATAAGCAAGATTAACAGAGGTTGCTGTTTTACCCACACCTCCTTTAATATTATAAACTCCTATCGTTGTCATTCTACTTGATCTGTTGTTTCTTTTTTAGCTTCTTTGACTTCTTTAGCTTCTTTGATTTTACTTTTACCGGCTTCTTTATTTTTCAATAGTTTGCTGGTACTTTTTACTAATTTAGCTAATTCATCTTTCATTTGCTTTCTAAGATTCGTCTTTGATTCTAATTTTTCGGATAAAGTAGCTATTTCATTTTCAAGTTTAACAACTGCTTTGATTGATTTTTCGATTGTTATAATTACAGAAGACTCAATACCTTTTTCGGTTAGATTTGCTGTATTTTCTTTTAAAACGTACAATAGGTTCGTTGCTTTTTCAATTTTTTTACTCATAATATGGTATGCTTTAAATTATTATTTTAGGAAATTTTTAATTGAAAACAAAAATAATACTATTGTAACAGCTTTGTAATAAATGTGGAATAAATTAATATGTGTGAATAAAAAAACTGTTGTCACAAATGTGTAATAACATCCTTTTCAATTTAAGTGTTCATCAATAAATTAGCCTCTTAACTATTTTTGTCTTCAATATTATCAAATTTATTATTTAATTGATTTGCATCATCAAATTCTAACAACTCGTCTGGAAAGTATTTTTTATTTCGATTTTTCGATTTCCATTTCGTATATTGTAAATGTATTAATCCATCAATAAGACCAATTTTAGGAACAATAAAACTCTTAGCTCCAAGCAGTTCTGCTACATCCAAATATACATCACCTGCGTTGGTAATTACATCGGCTCTATCTTGCTTCAGACTATATGTTTTAATGCGTTCGTCTATACTCAGGGTTTTAAGATGCTCATTAATTTCGTTCAAAGCTGTAACCGAAAGCTTACGATCCTTACGCGTTTTTGCTAAAGTGTTCAGCTTAATTATGTTTCCACCCGATGCAATTACATCATTTATTTGATATTGTTCTTTAATTTCAGTCATGTCGTTCTGAAGTTTTACATATTCCTCATCCTCTACTTTATCGAACAACAGACGCACAGTACCAATTTTGTATGAATTTGAAAAAACCAACGCACCATTTGAAATTACGCTCACCTCAGTACTACCTCCACCTACATCAATAAAAGCATAGTTTTGTTGGTCATTCAGGTTGTACAAAAAATGACTTTCGTAAATCATCAAAGCCTCTTCGTGTCCATCAATTATATCTATGTTAATATCCGTTTCTTTGGCTATTTCTTTTACAATATCTTTCGAATTCTTAGCTTCGCGCATAGCTGCTGTAGCACATGCTCTAAAAGATTCCACTTCAAATACGTTCATCAAATGACGGAATGCTTTCATGGTACGCAGCAACTGTTTACGCTTAGCATTATTTAATTTTCCATCCACAAAAACCTGTTGACCCAAACGTAGCGGAATGCGAATCATTAATTCCTTATTAAAAGCCTCTTCACCATTCAACGAAACACTCAAAATCAACAATCGAACGGCATTGGACCCAATATCGATAGCTGCAAATTTTACTCTGTCCATATATTATATGTTTTTTAATGTGAATATCTATTCAATTAGTTGATGCTTTCAATTAGTTTTATAAAACTTATAAAGTTCTTCTTGCGAACGGAATGCAAAATCATCATTTGTGGTATGGAATTCGTTACTTCCTCTTCCATCGACAACTCGTGCTTTTACATTATCTCGCAATCCATATTCGATAGTTAAACGTAATTGTTTCTGAATATCAGGGTCATAAACAGGAGTAAACACTTCGATACGCCTGTCTAAATTACGTTCCATAAGATCGGCTGAGCCAATAAAATATTTTTCATCCCCACCATTTCCAAAAATTAAAATGCGTGAATGTTCCAGATACCGATCTATTATACCATAAACTTCAATATTTTCGCTCATCCCTGCTAATCCAGTAATAATTGAACAGTTTCCCCTCACTAAAAGTTTAATTTTAACGCCAACATTGGATGCATCATACAGTTTTTCAATAATCTTTTTATCAACAATATGATTCACCTTAAACCACATATACGCCGGAAGTCCTTTTTCAGCATTTTCTATTTCCTTGTTTATAAGACTAATAATTTTTTTTCGTGTATGGTTGGGCGACACTATCAGGTGTTTAAACGTTGGTGTCATGTACGGATGTTCTATAAAATCGAATACGGTATTTACTTCGTTTACAATATCTTTATTTGCTGTCATCAAGGTATAATCGGTATATAAGGTAGCTGTACCCTCGTGAAAGTTACCCGTACCTATACATACCACACTATTTCGACGCGAAATAATAAGTACGAGCTTGGAGTGAACTTTCAACCCCTCGACACCCAACACAACATTTATTCCGGCATCTTTCATTTTTTGAGCCCAATTAATATTCGACGATTCGTCGAAACGTGCAAAAAGTTCGACATTGGCAGTTACTTTTTTTCCATTCATGGCTGCACATATCAGGGCTTGAATCACCTTCGAATTTTTTGCCAGCCTATAAATTGTTATTTTAATTTCATTAACATCAGGATTGATTGCCGCTTCGCGCAAAAGGCGAATAAAATAGTCGAAACTATGATATGGATAATGCAAATACCTATCCTTTTTGCGAACCAAATCTAACATATTAACTGCATTGTCGAACTGAGGAATGTTAAGTGGTGGCTGCGGTGCATCGCGCAAATCGAATCGCTTGAGTTTTGGAAAATTTAATAAATCTTTGAAATTATGGTATCTGCCACTGGCAATTCGAGCTGCTTCTTTATTAATTTTAAGCAGTTTTTCGCAATATTTTAGCAAGCCATTTGGCATTTCTCTATCGTGAACAAAACGAACAGGCGCACCTAATTTTCGATTTTTTACCACTTTCGAAACTTTTTCTAATATACCTTCATAAGCCGAATTGTCAAAATCCAATTCCGCATCGCGTGTAAATTTTAGGGTATAAGCCTCATAATGCGTATAGTTGAGCGAAGCAAATATTTTTGGCAAACAATGTCTGATTACATCGTCCATAAAAATTACAAACTGTTTTTCGTTTTCGGAGGGCAAAACTAAAAAACGCGATAGTTGCGAAGTGGGTATATGAATCAGCGCATATTCTTTTTTTCGTTTTCGCAAATCTTCAACATTATACTGACTAATTACTATTGCTAAATAGGTACTCTTATCATTTAACATAGGCTCTTCATCCATTTGCGACACTAATACAGGAAAGAGTGAATTCATTAATTCATCTTGATAGTATTCGTCAATAAATTGTTTCTGTTTTTCGTCTATCTGTTTTTCGTTCACCAAACAGATATTGTTTTCATTTAATTCTTCAACAATTCCTGTAAAAATCAACTCCAATGCCTGTGCATATTCAACATTTAGTTTTAAAACCTTTTTTAGAATCAGTTTACTGTCCGATTTTACATTCTTCACAGAATCTTCAATATCAATCATTCGTCGCAAGGTAGCTACCCGAACCCTAAAAAACTCATCTAAATTACTGGAATAAATTCCCAAAAATTTAATCCGCTCTAAAAGAGGATTATTTTTATTCGCAGCTTCATCCAAAATTCGTTTATTAAAATACATCCAACTGATGTCTCTGTTTATCGATTTGTGGGTATTATTCTTTTTTTTCATCTTCTAAAACTCAAAATTTTACTATTTTGCAAATGTAAATAAAACCATTGTAATACAAGTGTAATATCTATTAAATTTAGCCATGCTTGCCAACTACCTGAAAAAAGGGTTGAATCTTAAATAAAGACCCAACCCGATTTCATTTTCAACAAAATTTATTAAATTGCAACGTAGAAATTATCCTCGCAAAGCTCAAAACTTGTTAGTTCTGTAAGAAAGATACTTTCAGCAGCATTTGCCCAATGTCTAAATTCAGTGTTAGGGTTAAAACTTGGCACACAATCTAATAGCAAATCTAAATTAAAACTATCAGCACCTACTCCAACATTTGAGTTCAAAGCATCAATCACATTACATTCTTGCTCAATATGCGTTGGCACCATTAAAACAGGCTTTTGCAAATATATTGCTTCACACACCGACTCAAAACCACCGGTAGTAGCATAAGCTTTAGCCCCCGACATATATTTTAAAAATAGCACATCGTCTAAGCAGTGCATAGTCAAATTATCACTTAATTCTGTTGTGCTACCTACGGATTTTTTATCCCAAAAGAAATGTAATTTTTCTGCCGGATACCTTTTACTCCATTTCAACAAGTCGTTTGCATAGCCATTGTTCAACATATAACCGTGTATATAATTTCCATTTTGTGTGCTTTTATCAAAAATTTCTTTTCGTAACAATGGAGGAACAATGTTGATTTCTTCGTACTGTTCTGTTTCCTCATTCCGGAACGATAAAGCTAAAATTTTTGAAGCATTTAGAGCCGTAAATCTGGAATAAAAGTTTAAGAGCAGAAACTCTAATTTCTTTTTGCCTGTGTATCTGAAGTTCGAAGTTAAAAAATAATACTGATGAGCTACATTCACCATGGGAGCTGTAGGGTTGAAAACCCCATAGGTAATACCACATAGTAGTTCATAAAAATTTATCACAATATCAGGCTGATTGGCTTTAATGGCTTTTTTTATGGTAAATATACTTTCGATAAAAACTGGTATCAAAAATAAATTATATAAAATACTTGTAAGCAAAAATGGTCGCTTTTCTTTTGGTAAAGGCAAAAAATTAGGACTTCTGAATTTAATTAATTTATTTTGTGTGTTATTTGTAAAAAAATCGGGTAACGAACGTTTTTGACTACTACCAACTAATATCGAAACAACTTCATGTCCGTTTTTTTCCAATAGACTCATCATACTCAATGCCTGAGTTAAATGTCCGCGACCCTCGCCTTGTACTACAAATAAGTATTTCATATTCTATTGTGCTTTTAAGAGTAAAAAGTTTAAAAAATTATTTGAAAATGCCACCTTTAACGACTTAGGTTTCACATTTTGCAATTCGATAAGCTCAAAAGGCTTAGCTTTATTTTGAAGCTCATTGTGCATGTATACTTCCCAAGTTCCATCCTCATGTTCCAACAATGCCGACATGGTTTCGACCCAATCGCCCGAATTCAAATAATGAATATCGTTGATGTATTTATCGGCCGGATGATGAATGTGACCGCAAATAACTCCATCAACTCCTCTGCTTTTTGCCAAATCAACTAATTCGGTTTCAAAATTTGAGATATAAGATACAGCCGATTTAACTTTTTGCTTGATATTTTGCGACAGCGAATAATAGCCCAAACCTTTATGGGATCGATATTGATTATAAACTTTGTTTATCCACAATAAAAGAGTGTATCCAATATCTCCCAACTTAGCCAACCATTTCATATTTGTAGTTATATGATCAAACACATCGCCATGAACCACGTAATATTTTTTCCCATTTCGTTCGTGCAAATAATCTTTTACAATCGAAATATTTGAAAACGAAAACGGCGCTAATGTGTCTAAAAAATCATCATGATTTCCACGCACGTATACCACTTTAGTATTGTAGTTTTCCATCATTTTCATTACTATTTTAAAAAAGTCGGTATGCTCTTTTTTCCATTTTCCTTTACCTCCCTTTTGTAAATGCCAACCATCTATAATGTCACCATTTAAAATAAGTGTTTCACAATTTACAGTACGTAAGAAATCGGCTAACTGTTGCGTTTTAGCATGTTCGGTTCCAAGATGAACATCAGAAATAACAATTGTTGGATAAAATTTTTGATTATACATAGTGTTTTGATTGCAAATAAACATCCATACCGTGTCATTTTAAACACAAATAAATTACGAATACATTACAATGGTCAAATGTCACAACTATGTAATCACTGCTTCATATAGCTATTACATTATTGTAATACAAATTAAAATCAAAAAAATATTTTGATAATGGCATGAATAATTTATCACTACGATGCTAGAAAAAAACTGGATAAATCGAAAAGTTGGGGTATTTTGTAGAGGTAATATCATACAAAAAAGAGGAAGACAGTTTCCTATTTTCCTCTTTCTCATTAAATTAATAATTTTTGTGCGCAGAATGAGACTCGAACTCACACACCGTAACCGGCACTACCCCCTCAAAGTAGCGTGTCTACCAATTTCACCATCTGCGCAATACTTCTGAATTTTCTAACTTCTAATTTATAAGTTTATAAGTTTGTGCCCAAAACAGGACTCGAACCTGCACAGCCTTGCGGCCACTAGTCCCTGAAACTAGCGTGTCTACCAATTTCACCATTTGGGCAATGGTTTTCAACAAATAAGAGAGAAAAAAAGCGAAACACGCCGTTTCGCTTAGCAATTAAAAAAATCTTGAGCGAAAAACGGGACTCGAACCCGCGACCCCGACCTTGGCAAGGTCGTGCTCTACCAACTGAGCTATTTTCGCATTATACAAAACTTTTGCAAAATTTCTAAACCATAGCAATATTACATTCATGCTACAATGCTTTTCGTTTTGCGGTGCAAAGATACTTTTTTTCTGAGAAATGAACAATATCTGATTGAAAAAAAATATCAAAATTTTTAATGTAATTTTTTGTACCTTTGTAGTTCGTATTTTTTTGAAATAAATATGGACGAAATAAACAAAGCTGATTTAAAAACACTAACAACTATACGGGCTAAATTCAAAAAAGGAATTGTTGATTATCAATTAATTAACGATAACGATCATATTCTTATTGGTTTATCCGGTGGTAAAGATTCATTAGCTTTGGTACAATTATTGGGAGAACGAATGCGGATTTTTGTTCCAAAATTTAAAGTTACTGCTGCTCATATTTCGGTCGACAACATTTTGTATCAATCTGATTTAGAATATTTAAGGCAACATTGCGAACAATACAACATTCCTTTTGTTCATAAAACTACGGGCTTCGACATGGAACAGGACGCAACAAAATCGACATGTTTTTTGTGTTCGTGGCATCGCCGAAAAGCATTGTTCGACATGGCAAGCGAGCTGGGTTGCAATAAATTAGCATTGGGGCATCATTTAGACGATATTGTGGAGACTTTTCTGTTGAATCTTGTCTATCAGGGAGCTACGGCAAGCATGCCTGCAAAACTGAAGATGAATAAATTTGACATGACCATAATTCGCCCGCTTTGTTTATTAACAGAAAACGAATTGAAAGAATTGGAACGCATCAGTGATTATCAACAGCAATTAAAGAACTGTCCATACGAAAAAGAGTCTTCGCGCCGAGATACCAAAAATTTGATTGCAGAATTAGAAAAATGGAATCCGGAAGTGAGACAAAGCTTATGGGCTGCTATGCAGAATATTAAGATAGATTATTTACCGAAGAAAGAGTGAAGAATGAAAAAATTAATTTCTTTAATAACTTTTGTTTTATTACTTGCTAATACTCAGTTATTTGCAGTAAAAGCTTATCCATATCCCATTACTGTAACGCAGGCTGACGGGACAAACATTACCATAAAAATGCATGGTGATGAGTTTTTTAATTACAAAACCACCGAGGATGGCTATCTGATTAAGCAGGATGAAAAAGGTATTTTCAGGTATGCCAAATTTGCAAACGGTGAGTTTGAATTATTAGGCCAAAAAGCGAATAATGTAAACAAACGCGAAACGATTGAGAAGATTTTGAATAGTAAACTCGAAAAAAATCCAAATTTAAACGTTACCATTTTACAACGAAAAGCTCAGAAAATAAACAGAATAAGCACAAATACAACTGTTGCAAATCAGTTTCCACTAACAGGCAGTCACCACTCGTTGATAATATTAGTCAATTTCAGCGATAAAAGTTATGTTACACCCTCACCAGAAACAGCTTTTACCAATTTATTGAACGAAACCGGTTATAGCACCAATGGAGGAACAGGTTCGGCACGCGATTATTTTATCGAAAGTTCGTTCGGACAATTTTTGCCCCAATTCGATGTGGTAGGTCCGTTTACCTTACCACAAAATATGGAGTATTATGGTAAGAACAATTCGAATGGAGATGATCAAAATCCACAAAAAATGGTGATAGATGCCTGTGCTGCTGCCGATGCTAATGGCGTAGATTTTACAAAATACGACGCTGATAATAATGGTATTGTAGATAATATTTTTGTATATTATGCGGGATACAACGAAGCCGAAGGTGCACCAGACAACACCGTATGGCCTCATCGCTGGAGTTTAGCTAATTACAACACGAAGTTTGATAGTAAAACTATTTTCGATTATGCTTGTACCTCCGAGCTTCGTGGTAAGAGTGGCTCAAACATGTGTGGGATTGGAACTTTCGCACACGAATTTGGTCATGTATTGGGATTGGTTGACTATTACCACACTACAGAAAACAAAAAAGCCTTAGAAAATTGGACTATCATGGATGCTGGAGCCTATCTAAATCAAGGTCGCACACCTCCCTCCTACTCTGCCTACGACCGTTTTTTTCTGGGTTGGTTAAAACCTACTGAATTGAAATCGCCTCAAAATGTATCCATTCATTCGCTTATTTCCAGCAACAAAGCATATCTTATTTCGCAAAATGGAAACCACAATTTGAATGGAGCTAACCCTATATCACCGGAGTTTTTTTTAGTAGAAAACAGACAAAAAACAGGCTTCGATAGCTATTTGCCAGCTGCTGGTATGTTAATTTGGCATATTGACTATTTTAAAGATGCTTGGGACAACAATTCGCCGAACAATTACACAGGGACATCACAATCACCTACGAGTCATATGCGCGTATATCTGCAACCACTTAGTGGACAAACTACTACTCCGGGCACAGCTTTTACAACTGGCTCGTATAATCCAACACTTTGGAATGGCACAGATATTAATAAACCAATAATGGCAATAAATGTTACAAATGAAGTCGTTGGATTTAAGTTTATGGGCGGAAGTACAACCATAGATACTCCCGTTGCAACAGCAGCTACGGATATCAAAACAGGAAGTTTTGTTGCTAATTGGAATGCAGTTGATAAAGCAAAAGGCTACTATTTAACAGTTTACAGCAAATCGGATGGCGAATCGACCGACACAGAAGGTTTTGACAAGGGGTTAGAATCACCCACTGGATGGAGGATAAATGCCAATACAACAACGACTTCGACAAATTTTAGTGGAAATGCAATTCCTGCTATTATTTTTGAAAGTAATTCCGATTCTATTCAAACAGAAACGTATCCAACGGTCGTTAAGAAAATTAGTTTTTATATTAAATCACTCAATTCGACAACCAGCAAAGTGGTAATAAAAGGCTGGAACGGAACAAACTGGAGTGAAATTGACAAAATTACTGTAAACAGTGGATTAGCAGCAACCATGACTTATGATTCACTTGAATCAGCTGATTATAAACTATTTAAGTTTAACTATGAATTATCGTCAGGCTCTACAGCTATCGATGATATTAGTGTTACTTTTGCCGAAAACATAAAATATATATGCAAAAACAAATGGAAGGAAAACCTGAAAGACACCTTGTACAACTTAGTTTCGGGACGCATGCATTATTATAAAGTAACAGCAAGCGATGTGGCATTTAATCCGGATAATACAAAAATTTATGAAATACTTTCGGAACCATCGAATGTAATTTCGCTTGAAACATTGCTATTTAATGATTCGGTAAAGGTACGAGCCGAACGTGAATTGCAAACAAATAATATGCTCGTATTTTTGGAAAATTTGAATAATAATATACTGATTTACAACACTTCTGGTCAATTGATTGCCAATATAAAACCGACCGATTTAAAAGTTGATATTACAAACTACTTACGACCACACAACATTTATATACTTTCGGTTGGAAACAGATTCAACAAAATTATATATTAAAAATCAGTATCCATATTTATGCTTTCAGCCGATTCGCTTACCGTTGAGTTCAACGGAAAAACGCTCTTTCAGGACATTTCATTTGTTATTAACGAAAAAGACCGCATTGCTCTTATGGGCAAAAACGGTGCAGGAAAATCGACCTTACTGAAAATTTTAGCCGGTACTCGCGAACCCAATAAAGGAAAAGTTTCGTACCCGAAAGGCACTGTGGTGGCTTACTTGCCACAACACTTGCTTACCAACGATACTCGAACTGTATTCGAAGAAACAACGCAGGCATTTTTGGAAATTCACGAAATGGAACGTGAAATTGCTGCACTGAACGAAGAACTCAGCACCCGAACCGACTATGAATCGGACAGTTACATGGAATTGATTGAACAGGTTTCGGCACTGAGTGAGCATTTTTACAGCATCGAAGAAATAAATTACGATGCCGATATTGAAAAAACACTATTGGGACTTGGTTTTTCACGCGATGATTTTCAACGTAACACTTCGGAATTTAGTGGCGGTTGGCGTATGCGTATCGAATTGGCAAAAATTCTGCTTCGTCGCCCCGATATTATTCTGCTCGATGAACCTACCAATCACCTTGATATTGAATCTATTCAGTGGCTCGAAGAATTTTTGGTAAACTCGGCAAAAGCGGTGGTTGTTATCAGCCACGACCGTGCTTTTGTGGATAATATCACCACACGCACCATCGAAGTAACAATGGGACGCATTTACGATTACAAAGCCAAATACTCTCATTACCTCGAACTACGCAAAGAACGCCGCGAGCAACAGCAAAAACACTACGACGAACAGCAAAAAATTATTGCCGAAAACATGGAATTTATTGAGCGATTCAAAGGCACTTATTCCAAAACGCTGCAAGTACAAAGTCGTGTAAAAATGTTAGAAAAAATTGTCCCCGTAGAGATTGACGAAGAAGATACTTCGCGCCTTCGACTGAAATTTCCGCCTTCGCCACGCTCGGGCAATTATCCTGTATCGGCCGATATGGTTGGAAAAAGCTATGGTAACAAACGCATTTACCAACACGCCAATTTTATGATTGAACGCGGTGAAAAGATTGCTTTTGTTGGTAAAAATGGGGAAGGTAAATCGACACTTGTAAAAAGCATTATGGGTGAAATTGATTTCGAAGGTAAACTTACCTTAGGACACAATGTAAAAATTGGCTATTTCGCTCAAAATCAAGCATCGCTGCTTGACGAAAACCTGACTGTATTTCAAACTATCGACGATATTGCCGTAGGCGAAATACGCAACAAAATCAAAGACTTATTGGGGGCTTTTATGTTTGGGGGCGACGAATCGTTCAAAAAAGTAAAAATTCTATCGGGAGGCGAACGCACCCGTTTAGCTTTGCTAAAATTGCTTTTGGAACCTGTTAATTTACTCATTCTTGATGAGCCAACCAACCACTTAGACATGCGAACCAAAGACATTCTGAAACAAGCATTAATCGAATACGATGGCACCTTGATAGTGGTATCGCACGACCGTGATTTTTTAGATGGACTTGTAACCAAAGTGTATGAATTTGGTAACGGAAAAGTAACCGAACATCTCGAAGATATTTACGGATTTTTGGCTAAGAAGAAAATGGAAAATCTGAAGGAGATTGAGAGGAAGTAGGTTGCAAATGTATAAAATAATTTTTTTATGTAAATGCGTTATGCCTATCTGTTTAAAGATGTGTTTTTTGATATAAATCTATTGCATATTCTTTTAAATAGTTTAGCTATTGGGTTAGTATGCTTTTTTTTTTGCTTCAAATACTGTACTTTTGCAACAAATAATAGATTAGTTTGATGGAAAACGAAAATATGGTGCTACGCACCGAACATCTGTTTAAAAAATACGGAAAGCGCACTGTTGTAAATGATGTTTCAATCAATGTAAAACAGGGCGAAATTGTGGGCTTACTTGGACCAAATGGTGCCGGAAAAACCACTACCTTTTACATGACTACCGGATTGGTAACGCCCAACGAAGGTAAAATTTTTCTGAATGATGTTGAAATAACAAAATATCCTGTTTACAGACGTGCTCAAAGCGGAATCGGCTACTTAGCGCAGGAAGCATCGGTTTTTCGTAAAATGACAGTGGAAAATAATATCCGTGCTGTGCTCGAAATGACAAAATTCAGTAAAGAATACCAAAAAGAAAAACTCGAAACGCTAATTTCCGAATTTAATTTGGAGCATGTCCGGTTGAATATTGGCGACCGACTCTCGGGTGGTGAGCGCCGCCGTACCGAAATTGCACGTTGTCTGGCTATTGAGCCGCGATTTATTAT
Source organism: Porphyromonas sp. (assembly GCA_020726365.1). Lineage (GTDB taxonomy): Bacteria > Bacteroidota > Bacteroidia > Bacteroidales > Paludibacteraceae > Paludibacter. Next base: position 40,670 of record DYSC01000003.1, on the reverse strand, counting down.
GCTCGATGAACCTTTTGCCGGTGTTGACCCCATTGCTGTGCAGGATATTCAGGACATTGTATGGAAGCTGAAAGATAAAAACATCGGCATTCTGATTACCGACCACAATGTGGACGAAACACTTTCCATTACCGATAGAGCGTATCTGCTTTTCGAAGGTAAAATTCTGTTTCAGGGCACCTCGCAGGAATTGGCCGATAATCCACTCGTTCGCGAAAAATACCTTGGTCGCGACTTCAAACTCAAAGAAAAATCGAGATTATAACATCAACCCTCACCATATTAGGATGCGGTTCGGCACTGCCAACTAAAAGTAATTTTCCCACCTCACAAATCGTAGAGCTGCGCGACAAACAGTATATGATTGATTGTGGCGAGGGAACGCAAATTCGAATGCGCCAGATGAACGTGAAAACGAACCGTATGGGACATATTTTTATTTCGCACCTGCACGGCGATCATGTGTTCGGACTTATCGGACTTATTTCGAGTTTCGGGATGCTCAATCGCACTGCCGATTTGCATATTCATTCGCCCAAAGGGCTGGAGCAAATATTGTTGCCTCAATTGCAGTTCTTTTGCGAAGAATTACCATTTAACGTTATTTTTCATGCGTTTGATACCCGGAAAAACGAACTTATTTTTGAAGATCGTTCGGTACAGGTATTCAGCATACCACTCAAACACCGCATTCCATCGAGTGGCTTTTTGTTCGAAGAAAAACCACGCGACCGACATATTAAACGCGACATGATTGATTTTTACAATATCCCAACATGGCGAATCCCGAAAATCAAACAGGGTGAAGATTTTGTGACCAGTGAAGGCGAAACCATTTCGAACGAAAAACTCACTTTTCCACCCGAAAAACCTAAACGCTTTGCCTATTGTTCGGATACAGCCTATTCCGAAAAAATAATTCCGATTATTGCCGAGGTTGATTTGTTGTTTCACGAAGCTACTTTTATGCAGGACGAAGTGGTACGCGCCAAAAGCACCATGCACTCTACTGCTGCACAAGCCGCAACAATAGCGCTTAAAGCCAATGTCGTCAAACTCATTATCGGACATTATTCGGCACGTTATGCCAACAAAAATGGTCTATTGCACGAGGCAAAGACCATTTTCGAAAATACCGTATTGGGTGAAGATTTAAAAATCTACGAATTCTAATCACTTACGACATTATTTTAATATAATCGTCTGAGTTATAAAGGTTCATTTGCGCACGCATCAGGCTTACTGATTTCATGGCAATAACTTTAGTCTCATTCAAAATATTTAGGTATAAGATAGTATTTCTCGAACCCGATTTTTTTTCTTTGGTGCGTAAAATCTGTTTTTTAACAAGTTCGGAATATAAATCAAGTAATACAGTTCTTCGCTCCTTAATAGTAGCCATACCAGAATAATCATTTTTCTGAATCATTTCATTAAAGTAGCGATAAATAGATGTAAATTCATTTTCTAATACTTTCAAATCCTCAATTTGTTCGATGCTAAAACCCTCATGAGCATTGTCGATAAACTTGAAACTCGACTCGGTAATAAATCGCAATGATATTGATATTTCGTAAAAATAATCCACTGTCTGAACATAGTACTGTGCTGTATCGAGCGATTGATGCTCTAATTTTTGTATGGTAGGCAATACTTCGTTCAAACGTCGACGTTTAGAGTTGCCGTGAAATTCATCGGACATTTTATACAATTTGTTCAAAGCTTTTCTATCTTCTGCAAAAAGGCCGTCGAGCACTCCTTGATAAATATTAATAATGTGATTTACCGATTGTTCAATTTCTTTGGTACATTCCATTATTATGTCATGTTCTGTCTTGTGCACGTTATCAATACGAATTTCAATTTTTGCTTCTCTTTTTTTATGAATAATTGCAAATTGAATTGAAAGAAAGACGACCAATACTATTGAACCTATAATAGCATAAATGCCACCATACATTAATCCAAAGGCTATGGTAGCCGAAACTGTAAATGCCACAATTGCAGTCAGAAACCATCCGCTAATAACGGTAAGTACTCCCGAAATACGATAAACAGCACTTTCGCGTCCCCATGCACGGTCGGCGAGCGACGAACCCATGGCTACCATAAATGTTACGTAAGTAGTTGATAATGGTAGTTTTAATGAAGTTCCTAATGAAATTAGCAAAGCCGAAACTGTAAGGATAACTGAGGCTCTGATTAGGTCGAAAGCTGCATCTGTATCGTTTTCCTTTACCGGCTCAAAACGACTTTCAATAAAATTGGAAACTTTTTTGGGTGTTATCGACGAAACTAATTTATTAATGTTTATTGCACTCCGAACCAGCGAACGAGAAGCACTTGTAGATGAAAAACGTTCAACACCTTCGCCTTGACGCGATAAATCAACACCAGTGGCTGTTACACTACGTGCTTTTTTCGAAAACCACAAAGCCAAAATCATGACAATGCCGGCTCCAAAAAGGTAGTATGCATTTACTGTAATTGGTTCAGCTAGTTTGCCCATAGTAAGCGTTTCTATTGAACCGCCCGTAGCAACTACTCCCGAAGCAATTTCGTAGGAGCTTAAACCTGCCATAAATACGCCAATAAAGTTTACTAAATCATTCCCTGCAAACGAAAGTGCTAAGGCAACAGTACCTGCAAGAATTATTATTTTAAGAATATTAACCTTAAAAATCAGTTGTAAAATGGCCATAAAAATTGTCCAACCTACCCAAGTGAGTGCCAAAATTGTCCAAATATTATCCGAAATGTAATTAATGAAATCTTTCGAAACTAATGTTGTGCTTTTAAGTCCTTTAAAAATAGCAAAATACGAAATGGCCGTAAGTGCTAAGCCTGTCCAAATTGCACCTAAGTATTTAAAACTATTTTTGTAATTAAAGGAGAAAAGTAAACGGGAGAGATACATAATTAATGAACCCACTACAAATGCAATAACCACCGAAACAAGTATTCCTGAAATAATTGTTAGAGCTTTTCCCGAATTTATATAATCTAATAATACCCCGCTGTCGGTTTGCCAAATATTAACCAGGGCTACTGCAACAGCAGCACCCAACAATTCGAATACTAACGATACGGTAGTAGATGTGGGTAAACCAAATGTATTGAATACGTCTAACAAAATTACATCGGTAACCATTACGGCTAAAAATAACAACATAATGTCGTTAAAAGTAAATTTATCGGGGTAAAAAACGCCACTTCGCGCCACTTCCATCATACCGCTCGAAAACAACGATCCAATTAAAATTCCTGCGGATGCCACTGTAAGTATCATCCATAGAGGTGCTACTTTGGAACCAATTGCCGAGTTAAGAAAGTTTACGGCATCGTTGGCAACGCCTACAACCAAGTCGAGTGCAGCTAGACCCAATATTACGAGTACAATTACAATGTAAATAGTATCCATTTTGTATGTTTAAAATATTTTACAAAAATAGCTAACTTGTATTCAATAAAAATTTTATGTACATTAATAAAACATTACAAAGATATTACAAA
>DYSC01000003.1:0-37057 GCA_020726365.1 Porphyromonas sp. | reverse complement strand
TGTATTCAATAAAAATTTTATGTACATTAATAAAACATTACAAAGATATTACAAAGATATTACAAAAATGTAACAGTGTAATGTGTTTTTTGTTGTGTTAGTATTTTTTTGTTATGTTTTAGCGTATTTATTTTGTTTGCTTATTTTTAATGCAAGTAAGTTATATTTCGGTTTATAATTAAAAGTTTAATATATTTGCACTTTATTCAACTAAGCTTTTAAAGCATTTTTTTTCATAAAATGGCAACAGCACTAATTACAGGTACAACTTCCGGATTCGGAAAAGCCTTTGCATACCGATTGGCTAAATTAAAATACAATCTGATAATAACCGGACGCAGGGAAGAACGATTAAATGAACTTGCCGAAAATTTACAAAATGGATTCGGAGTGGATGTATTGTCTCTTTGTTTCGATGTTCGTGATAACCAAGCATGTAAAAACGCCATTGAGTCATTACCTGCAAAATTTCAATCAATTGATGTATTGGTCAATAATGCCGGATTAGCTGCCGGAGCTTCGCCCTTCGACGAAAGTGATTTGGATGATTATGAACGAATGATTGATACAAACGTAAAGGGTTTGCTTTATATTACAAAACTCATTGTACCCCTGATGATAGAAAAGAAAGCGGGACATATTGTTAATATTTCATCCATTGCCGGAATTGAGGTTTATCCCAACGGAAGTGTGTATTGCGCCACAAAACATGCTGTAAATGCCATTACAAAAGGATTGCGACTCGATTTGTTAAAACACGGTATCAAAGTAAGTTCCATTTCGCCGGGAATGGTCGAAACCGAATTTTCGGTGGTTCGCTTTCATGGCGATGAACAAAAAGCCAAAGCTGTTTATGCCGGAATTGTACCTTTAAATGCTGAGGACATTGCTGATGCACTCGAATTTATTGTTACTCGTCCCGACCATGTAAGTATCAACGATATTCAGATTAACCCCAAACAACAGGCTAATACCTATTTAACACATCGTATATTGGAATAAAATGCTTATAAATGTTGAATGTAGGGCTAAAAAAAGCAAATAATTAAAAAAAATAGCTTATTTTTGTGCTTATTTTTATTCACATTTCAAAAAATAATTTATAAATACCTGAAAATGAGCTCACTTGATTTGAACAAGGAAAATGAAAACTTAACGGAAGTACCTGTTACCGAAGTTATTGATACTACATCGACACCCGAAATTACCGAAGTATCGGTTGCTGAGGTTGCTGAACCTGCGGCTATTATTATAAAAACCGATTATTCTAACCACAGCCGTCAGCAGCTGGTGGATGCGTTGAAATTGTTGGTTGATGGCGAAATTGAACAAATTAAGGAAGATGTAGAATCCATCAAACAACTTTTTTACAAAAAACAAAAAAGTGAGTTGGAAGAGCTGAAAAAATTGTTTGTGGAAAATGGAGGCGAAGAGACTGAGTTTAAAGCTCAGATCGATGATCTCGAATCGACGCTAAAATCACTGTTAAACGATTATAAAGCCCGTAAGTCTGCTCTTATTGCTAAATTAGAACAGGAAAAGGAACAAAATCTGCTTCAAAAACAGCATATTCTCGAACAGATGAAAAATCTGGTCGAAAGCAACGACGACGTTTCGTCGCATATTACCGAATTTAAAAACCTGCAACAGAAATGGAAATCCATTGGTAATGTGCCGGTTACGGTTGCCACAACACTTTGGAAGCAGTACAATATTTATCAGGAAAAATTTTGGGATTTAATTAAAATTAACAACGAGTTTCGTGAATACGATTTTAAAAAGAACCTCGAAGCCAAAACCCTGATTTGTGAAGCCGCAGAGCGGTTAGCCGAAGTAGAGGATGTTATATCGGCATTTCAGCAATTACAAAAATTTCATGCTGAGTGGCACGAGTTGGGTCCTGTTTCGCGCGAACATCGCGATGAAATATGGAACCGCTTCAAAGAAGCCTCGAGTGTTATTAATAAAAAGCATCAGGGTCATTTCGATTCAATACGACAGATTGAAGAAGAAAATCAAGCTGTTAAAACTGCTTTGTGTGAAAAAATTGAAGCGTTTGATTATAAAACGCTTAATACATATAAAGCTTGGGACGATGCCACACAAGCCATACTTGCTTGGCAAGAAGAGTGGCGAACACTGGGTTTTGCTCCACGAAAAACAAACCAACAGCTTTTCGAGCGTTATCGTTCGGTTTGTGATGCTTTTTTTGCAGCTAAAAATGAATTTTATAAAGCATCAAAAAATGTTTTAAATCAGAATTTAGATAAAAAGAAAGCATTGTGCGAACAAGCTGAGGCTTTGAAAGATAGTACCGATTGGAAAGATACAACCGACAAACTGATTCAGTTACAAAAAGAGTGGAAAATGGCGGGTCCGATTGCAAAAAAAATATCCGACGAACTTTGGAAACGTTTTATCACTGCCTGCGACTATTTCTTTGAGTTAAAAAATAAAAGTGTATCGAGTACTAAAAGTGTTGAAGGTGATAATTTGTTGAAAAAGAAAGAGTTGATACAGAAAATTCAATCGCTTAAAAATGAGGGCAATGCTGCCGAAACACTTACTACTCTTCGTGCATTTATGGCCGAATGGAATACAATCGGACATGTGCCTTTCAAAGAAAAGGATAAGGTTTACAAAGAATACCGCGAAGCTGTTGACATGCGATTCGAAGTGTTGAATGTGGATGCGTCGCAACGTCGATTGGATAATTTCAAAAACAATTTGAAAGATATATCGTCCAAAGGCGAAAACAAACTTTACCGCGAACGCGAAAAATTAGTACGTGCTTACGAACACCTGAAATCGGAAATTGCAACTTACGAAAATAACATAGGATTTTTTAGTTCAGCATCCAAAAAAGGCGGCGGACTAATTAAAGAAATGGAACGCAAAATTGAAGCTCTTAAAGACGAAAGTAAGCTTATCGAAGAAAAAATAAAACTTATTGATCAAAGTATTTAGTTTGCAGTTACTATTGAATAGTTTATAGCGAAGAAGTAACGTTCTTCGCTATTTTTTTAGAATTTACGCAGCGAAAATATAAAAATCAATCCTCCGGTAGACGAGTTTTTAGCTGATATATTTCCTTTGTGAAAGTGTACTGCATTTTTTACTATTGATAGTCCGAGTCCGGTACCACCAAGTTTACGGCTACGCCCTTTGTCGATACGATAAAAACGTTCGAAAATTTTACCTAAATACTCTTCTGGAATTCCAATTCCATTGTCCGAAAAGGAGAAATAATAAAAGTATCCATCTTCGCGATAACAATTAATTTCCAACGTTAAGTTGTTGCCTGCATAACTCAATGCATTGTCTATAAGGTTTCTGAATACAGAATAAAGTAACGAACGATTACCTTCCATCAACAATGGTTTGCTAATGTTTTGGATAATAGTAAAACCTTTCTCTTCAATTTCTAATTGAACATCATTAATAACATCTTTGATAGTTTGTGCTACATCGCAATTTTCTCTTTCGAAAAGCTGATTCGACTCTTCTATTTTATTTAAAATAGAAATATCCTGCAACAACGCCGAAAGACGTTGTGCTTGAACAAACGATCGTTCGATGTAAAAACGTTGTCGATCGGTATCAATGTCGGGATTCTGTAAAATTGACTCCATATATCCCATAATACTGCTTACAGGTGTTTTCAGTTCGTGCGAAATATTTTGCGTTAACTGTCTTTTTAGCTCATTTTCATGTTCCTGCGCTGTAATATCGTTTATCGAAATTTCAAAAGTATTATCCTGAAATACAATGCATCGTATGTTAAATACCTTTCCGTTTTTTTCAACTAAAATTCGTTTACGGGTTAGATTTTCGTGTAATAGACTCTCAGTTATAAATTCATTTATTTCGGCAAATTCCAAAAGTTCAAATATTTTTTCCGAGCTATCGAATTGCGAATCAGCTAACACACTGGCATACTGAATGAAATAGCGGTTGGTGAGTATCTCTTTTTTATTGGCTGAGAAAAACCCCAAACCTTCTTGCGATATAAGAATATGTTTACTTAATTTTTCGCGTTCGTGATTTACTTCATCTTTTGCTTCTTCCATTGTACGATATAGTTGCACAATATTACGACTAAGATCGCCCAATTCGTCTTTTGGAAATTGAATAGAAGTGTCTATTTTTTCACCTTTTTCAACACGGTCAGTAAATTTCCATAGCCGATCTATCGAATTTGTAAAGCTTTTTGTAATATAAAATAATACAACTACTGCTATTAAAAGTATAAATGCTACGAAATATAAAAATAATGTATTCGCTTTTAGTGTGTTACTTAAGCTTAAATTGTATGGTAAAGCCGTGCGAATATAAAAGTGTTCGTGCTTGTGAGCTAAATAATAATAATTAATATTTGTTGTAGCCGATAAGCGAAATGCCTTCCCTGTTATATATTTCGAGGCGCTTATTATTTCTGGTCTATGTGCATGGTTTTCGAGAATTGTACCATATTTTACAGAGTTCTCATACATTACATTTCCATTTAAATCTATTAAGGTTACTCTTAATGTAGAATCCGGAAAATATTTGATTAAATTATCTATAGAAGATATCGCATTTTTATTTTCCTGAATGTATTTACAAATGGTATTGTTGTATGTGCTTAAAAGCTGATCGAGTTGCTCAGTTCTGAACTCTTTTTCACGTTGATATTGGAAAAAAGTAATAGCCGCAGTTAACAAAAAAAACGTGCCGAAAAAGTACAGAAATAATCGTTTATTTAAAGTCATTCGGAAAAAATTATATTTTATTCTTCGAAGCAATAGCCATACCCTAAGCGAGTTACAATATTTTTACCATAATCACCTATTTTTTTACGTAAGCGAGTAATATTTACATCAATGGTACGGTCGAGTACTATTACTTCGTCGGACCAAACACGTGTAAGCATTTCGTCGCGTGTAAAAACACGGTTGCGGTTTTCTAAAAATAACTTCAATATTTCAAACTCTTTTTTTGTAAAAGCTATTTCTTTCCCTTGTAATAATACTTTTTTGTTTTTCAATTGCATGGTAAGTCCCAAATAAGTAAGATCCTCGGATGCTATCTCGGGTTGTTTGTTGATATTTATTCTTCTAAGTAATGCTTTTACGCGTGCTACTACTTCGCGGATAGAAAATGGTTTCGAAATATAATCGTCGGCACCTATGGTAAAGCCAGTAAGTTTATCGTTTTCAGTGTCTTTTGCTGTTAAAAACACTATGGGTATAGTGGCTGTTAATGGGTTTTCGCGAACTATACGTGCCATTTTGAAACCAGATGTTTCACCCATCATTACATCGAGCAACAACAGGTTATAAACTGTTAAATCTTTTTTCAGTGCTTCTTCGGCCGAATAGGCTACATCAACTGTAAATCCTTCTGATTCGAGATTGAATTGAAGAATTTCGCATAAATCTTCTTCGTCGTCGACCACTAAAATTCGGTATTGCTTCATAATAAATTGAATTTGTTTAATTTCTGCGACAAAGGAACTACATTGTTATTTCGATTACATGTAATAACTGTTACAAAAATATGACAAATTTATCTAACTCTATTATTTTGAAGCAAAAATGTGCATTTCGCATTTATTGCAATCAAATCTCAACTCGTAACGCTGGTCGTTGTTTTTCAAAAAGAGTGGTTCTTTTAGTTCTAAAGTTTTTCCCTCGCGCGGACACCATCCCATTTCGTATTTTATGCAATGTTTTGTAAACATTAGAGCTACACCTTCTTCCGCTTTAATCTCGAAGCCACACTGAATTTCGTTAACTCCGTGTTCTTTGTAAAAAGTTTCGGCTAATTTATTGGTTACATTTCCCAGATAGGTTAGTTTCTGAGTCGGGAAATTTGTATTTTTAGCAATAGCCGGCAATTCGCACTTATAAGTTTCGTTTCGTTTACTGTCAAATTGCTCTATAGCCACTCTTCGCCATTCGCTTAGTTGTGAAGCAGGAAAAAACCAAGGCGATCGGATTTGAATGTCAATATCTCGTGCCTCGTAAATTGTGCTTCCAAGTTTCGAAAGTTGATTTTTGATATTCTCAATTACGGCTTCGGATTTTTGAGCAGGTTGTTTTTCGGCTTCAACTGCATATTTTATTCGGATACCTTCAGCATCCGTAATTTCTAATTCAAAGCCTTTTTCGTTTTCCTTAAAAATAATATCAATATAAATTTTACGTTCTGCCGTTTTTCCAGCAATTAGTTTGTCGAACGCCTGATCCTGATTTCGGTACAAAAATGCGCCTACCTCCATGCGGGGCATATCTGCAGGGAAACACCTCACCCATAGCCCCTCTCCTTTATGAGCGGGAAATTCCACTCTGTTCACTCTAAATCCGGTCAGGTCTCCCTGTTTGTTGATAAAGCAAAGTCCATCACCATTGTTTAGCAATTGCCCGTTTTGCATTTTGAAAAAACTACGACCGATATACGTAACTTTGCCGATAGGTTCGCCAAGCGATTTGGGAGTTTCGGGTTGATAAATCCCTTTGTGGCGTTCGTTCAAAAAGTAATCGGTTGCACTGCGACGAAAACTTTTTTCGGGATTTGGTTCGAAAAAGAAAGTTGTTTTTCCAACAGATGATTTTTTGTAAGTTGTATTTCCTTCGAGGATATTGTCTAATTTTTTCCGATAATAAGCCGTTATATTCTTCACATAATCAGCATCTTTCAGTCGTCCTTCAATTTTAAACGACATGATTCCTGCCTGCATCATTTCTTTGAGATGCTCCGATAAATCCAAATCTTTGAGCGAAAGTAAATGTTTGTTTTTTACTAAAATATTACCTTCGGAATCTAATAACTGATATGGTAAACGGCAATATTGCGCACATTGTCCGCGGTTGGCACTTCGTCCGCACATAGCCTGACTCATGTAACATTGTCCGCTGTAGCTCACACACAATGCGCCGTGTACAAAGGCTTCGAGTTCGATATCGGTCTGTGATTTTATTTCGGTAATTTGCTGCAACGTAAGTTCACGCGCCAATACTACGCGCGAAAAACCGGCATTTTGAAGAAAATTCACTTTTTCTACTGTGCGATTATCGGTTTGCGTGCTGGCATGCAGTGAAATAGGAGGAAGATTCATTTTCAGAATACCCATATCCTGCACAATAAGTGCATCGGCTCCAGCATTGTAAATACCATGAATTAATTTTTCGGCGTCAGCTAACTGATTGTCGATTAGCACTGTATTAAGAGCTACAAATACTTTGGCCCGATAGCGATGTGCATAATTAGTTAACGTTTCAATATCCTCGAGCGAATTTCCGGCTGCTGCGCGCGCACCAAATTGCGAAGCACCGATATAAACCGCATCGGCACCGTGATTGATGGCAGCTAATCCACATTCGAGATTTTTGGCAGGGGAGAGTAATTCTGTATTTATGTATTTTTCAATATTCATGGTAAAATATTATACTTTTGCCCAGCAAAGGTACAATATTTAAATGGCTGAATAAGTCTAATTTACAATATTGTTCAATAAAAGCAATGAAGTAAGATGTGTTGTGTTTTTTATTTTTCGACACAGAAGCAGTATCTTTGTTCAACAAAAAATTAAATAATCAAGAAATATGGAATTTATACGCAAGCCCGAGTGGTTACGCACCAAAATATACAGCGAATCGTCTTATTCAGAGGTTAGTACAGTTTTAAAAAAGTACGGATTGCACACAATATGCAGTAGCGGTCGCTGTCCGAATCAGAGCGAGTGTTGGAGCCGCGGAACGGCAACACTGATGATAGGAGGCGATATTTGTACCAGAGCATGTAAGTTTTGCAATACTAAAACCGGCCGACCATTACCGTTAGACAAAAATGAGCCTACGAATGTGGCCAAATCAATTCAGTTAATGAAATTGAAACATGCCGTTATCACTTCCGTCGACCGCGACGATTTGCCCGACGGTGGAGCTAATCATTGGGCAGCCACCATATCGGAAATTAAACGCTTGAATCCTGAAACGACAATAGAGGTGTTGATTCCCGATTTTGATGGAAACACAGACTTAATTGATTTGGTAATCAACGAAAAGCCCAACATTATCTCGCATAATTTAGAAACTGTTCGCCGAATTACGCCACTTATCCGCACCAAAGCAAAATACGACACAAGCCTGAAAGTATTGCAATATATTGCTTCGCAGGGCATTGTTGCCAAAACAGGAATTATGCTTGGCTTAGGCGAAACGGAGGAAGAAGTATTACAACTCATGGACGATGCTATTGCCCACAATTGCGGAGTTTTAACTATTGGTCAATACATGCAACCTTCGCGAAAACATGCGCAGGTTAGTGCTTATATTAACCCCGATAAATTTGCCGAATACAAAAAAATTGCGTTGGGAAAAGGGTTTAAACACGTCGAAAGTGGCCCGTTCGTACGGTCGTCGTATCATGCCGAAAAGCATGTGTAGTGGATTATTTATACTGTTTTTTATATGAATGCAAAGGCACTGATACCGATGATTTTAACCTATTTTTGCGCTTAAAATTAAAATATACTACATCATACTTCAACTCAAAATCGCCAATTTATATAAGGAGAAAAAGAAATATAATTGGTTGTATTTTCAAAGATTAATCATTTTATCTTCACTATATTTGTAAAAAATATTGTAGAATAAAATGAAATTATTTACAGCGGAAAATATACGTCTTATCGACGAATTGACCATAAAAAATGAGCCTGTTGCTTCCATTGAATTCTCACATTTCAATTTCCAAAACTGTCGTTTTTGTTGCCCGAAGCTGGAAGTAGCGTAGGAAAGTGGCAGATGCTCGATATTGGATTAAATGCAGAAGCGATAAATACGATGTGATTCTTTTGTGTTCTTTAGTGGTTTCATATTTTATTGTACATTTAATAAAGTTTAAATGAAAAAATTACAGTTTAAATATGGTTTTGTGCTTGTATTTTAATACTTTTGCACTCCGAAACTAAATTGTAGTAAATCAGCATAATCAGATAAAAATAAGTCATGGGAAGAGCGTTTGAATATCGTAAAGCAACCAAGATGAAACGTTGGGGGAATATGGCCCGCGTTTTTACAAAATTAGGAAAACAAATTACCATTACCGCACGTGAGAGCGGACCGGATCCGGATACCAATCCCCGATTGAGGGTTTTGATTCAGCAATCGAAAAAGGAAAATATGCCCAAGGAAAATGTAGAGCGGGCAATTAAAAAAGCGACTTCGAAAGATGAAGCCGACTACAAAGAAATGGTATACGAAGGTTATGGTCCTAATGGAATAGCCATTGTGATAGAAACTGCAACGGATAATCCGACTCGAACCGTTGCTAATATCCGTAGCTATTTAACTCGTCATGGTGGTTCGCTTGGTACTTCGGGTAGTCTGCAATTTCTTTTCGACCATAAATGTGTTTTCAAAATTGCTCCCAAAGATGGCGTGTCGCTCGAAGATTTGGAACTCGAATTAATCGATTTTGGTGTCGACGAATTGGTCGAAGATGAGGATTCAATTATTCTTTATGGCGAATTTCAGTCTTATTCATCGATTCAAAAATATTTAGAAGAAAACGGTTTTGAAATTTTTAGTGCCGAATTCGAACGTATTCCGAACGATATGAAAGAACTAAACGAAGAGCAAAAAGCGCAGGTAACTAAGTTGTTGGAGAAAATTGAAGACGACGAGGATGTGCAAAATGTTTTTCATAATATGGTAGAATAGTATTTTAAAAATCAACAATAAAATACCCCTAAAGTATATTTTACTTTAGGGGTATTTTGTATAAACTGATTTTGAATTTATCAGCCGCATTTTGAATAACCGCAGTTTTTGCAGGTTAAGCAGCCTTCTTGATAAACAAGCGTTTTTTGTCCACAGCTGGGACATTCCTGACCGGCAATCTGAGTTCCATCCGGAATGTATTTTTTCAGTGCACGTTCCACACCTACTTTCCATGTGTTGATAGATTCGCTGTCAAGCTGCAAGCCGGCAACCAATTTAATTACCTGATCGATAGGCATTCCGTAGCGTAACACTCCAGAAATTAGTTTGGCATAATTCCAATATTCTTTGTCGAACTTGTGCGATAATCCTTCTACGGTTGTTTTGTAACCGCGTTTATTTTGGAATTGGAAGTCGTAACGTTTATTTCCGTTCTCGTCAACTGTTTTAATAATTCTACCTTCAGTTACAGTTTTAGGAAGCAGAATTCCTTCTTCGTCGTCGGCCAAACCAGTAAAAATTTCATACGGTTTTCCATCTTTCAAACCGACAAATGCGATCCATTTATCTTTTGCATTTTGGAAACGAACCACGTCGCAATCTAATTCTTTAGGGCGAACAAAATGTTCTTCATCATAAGGGAAGCAAACTGTTTTTCCGTCTTTCGCTTCTTCTTTTTTGTCAGTTGCTGCAATCAAAACTCCCGAGCGTGAGCCATCGCGATATACAGTAACACCTTTACAGCCAACACGCCAAGCTTCTTCGTACAATTTTCCGACCAATTCTTCGTCCACATTGTTTGGAAGGTTGATGGTTACGCTAATTGAGTGGTCAACCCATTTCTGAATTTTTCCCTGCATTTGTACCTTTTTCAACCAGTCCACATCATTGGCAGTGGCTTTGTAGTAAGGCGATTCCTGTACTAATTTTTCAACTTCGTCTTGTGTATAATGTTTTGCTGTCGGATGTCCGTTTGCCTCCATCCATGTAACGAATTTGTGGTGGAAAACCACGTATTCTTCCCATGAATCGCCATTTTCGTCGATAAAATCAACGCGAACATTTTTGTCATTTGGATTAACTTTCCGACGACGGGTGTAAACAGGCATAAATACCGGTTCGATACCCGAAGTGGTTTGTGTCATTATACTTGTTGTACCGGTAGGGGCAATGGTCAAACAAGCAATATTGCGTCGACCAAATTTCACCATATCTTTGTACAAAGCCTCGTCAGCCTCTTTCAGTCGTTGAATAAACGGATTGTTTTCCTCCCGTTTAGCTTCGAATACCTTAAAAGCACCACGTTCTTTAGCCATAGTTACCGATGAGCGGTAAGCTGCAAGTGCTAAGGTTTTGTGTACATTTTCCGAAAAATCAGTCGCTTCATCAGTACCATAACGCAACCCCAATGCTGCCAACATATCACCTTCGCCGGTTGTACCTACACCAGTACGACGACCTTCGCCCGTTTTAGTTTTAATTTTTTCCCAGAGTTGATATTCGGTTAATTTAATATCATCATCTTCCGGATCGGAATCAATTTTTTGAATAATAGCATCAATTTTTTCCATTTCGAGGTCGATAATGTCGTCCATGATGCGCTGAGCCAGTTGCGAGTGCTTATTAAACAACTCAAAATCAAAATAAGCATCTTTTGTAAATGGATTGACCACGTACGAATATAAATTAATGGCTAACAACCGACAACTATCGTATGGACAAAGTGGAATTTCGCCACAAGGATTCGTTGATACCGTTTTATAACCTAAATCGGCATAACAATCCGGCACCGATTCGCGAATAATTGTATCCCAAAATAAAATTCCCGGTTCAGCCGACTGCCATGCGTTGTGTACAATTTTTTTCCAAATTATATTGGCATCCACTTCTTTTACAAACCAAGGATTGTCCGAACTTGTTGGGTATTGTTGTTTGTAAGGCTGATTTGTCATAACAGCCTTCATAAAATCATCGTCAATTTTTACCGATACGTTTGCACCGGTAACTTTACCCGATTCCATTTTGGCATCGATAAAAGTTTCCGAATCGGGATGTTTGATGGATACACTCAACATCAATGCACCACGGCGGCCATCTTGAGCAACTTCGCGTGTTGAGTTGGAGTAGCGTTCCATAAATGGCACAATACCTGTTGAGGTAAGCGCTGAATTTTTTACGGGCGAACCTTTGGGGCGAATGTGCGACAAATCGTGCCCCACACCACCACGGCGTTTCATTAATTGTACCTGCTCTTCGTCGATTTTAATGATAGCACCATAGGAGTCGGAATCACCGTCGAAACCAATAACAAAACAGTTTGACAGTGATGCAATCTGATGTTCGTTTCCAATACCAGTCATGGGGCTTCCTTGTGGAACAATGTATTTGAAATTGCGAAACAATTCAAAAAGTTCATCCTCCGTAAGTGGATTTGGATAATTTCTTTCGATTCGGGCAATTTCGCGGGCTAAACGATGATGCATATCGTCTGGTGTCAATTCATAAACATTACCATACGAATCTTTCAACGCATATTTATTTGACCAGACTCTTGCTGCCAAATCGTCGCCTTTGAAAAATTCGAACGATGCTTGTTTAATTTCTTCTTGTGAATAAGTACGGGTGTTCACGGTTTTAATTTTTCTTAAAAAGATTAATATGAGTGATTTATAATTTTGGATTTTATTTCTGAAAGCGGATGCAATTTTAATCAAAATTTATTAAATACACAACTGTTTTTTACACATATTTTTTTTGTAAAATAAAAAGTTTCCCAAAAATTTTTTTATTAATTTGATTATCAATAATTTAAAAT
This sequence comes from Porphyromonas sp., assembly GCA_020726365.1. Lineage (GTDB taxonomy): Bacteria > Bacteroidota > Bacteroidia > Bacteroidales > Paludibacteraceae > Paludibacter. The sequence continues at coordinate 24,535 of DYSC01000003.1, read as the reverse complement.
TTTAAATATGGGAAATAATTTTCCAAAAAATTTTTCAGGTGTATAAAATAATTCAGTGTGATGAAAATTAGTTGAAACGATTGCAAATTGGGAAAGTGTTAAATGCAAAATCAAATTGTAAGCGTTAAAGCCGAAAAATACCATTGGCGACAGTGAAAATACGGGTATCTTTGTCTAATTCTGACAAAATGCTATCCAAGTGCTCACGATTGGTGTCGGTAATAAATATTTGTCCGAAGTTTTCGCCCGATACCAATTGAAGAATTCGTTCAACACGTTTCGAATCGAGTTTATCAAAAATATCGTCTAATAGGAGTATGGGTGGAAATTTGTGTGCACGTTGCAAAAAGAAATGCTGTGCCAATTTGAGTGCAACAAGATATGTTTTATTTTGTCCCTGCGAACCAACGCGTTTGATAGGAAATCCGTCGAGATGCATTTCAAGTTCATCCTTATGTATGCCTTGTGTGGAATATCCCAACATCAAATCGCGTTCACGGGTTTGAACCATGCACTCTTTTATATCAGCATTTTCGTATTGCGATTGGTACAACAAGTCTATAGCTTCATGTCCGCCCGAAATGCGATGATAAATGTCGCGAAATATGGGGACAAATTCGGCAAAAAAAGCTTTTCGTTGTTCAAAAATATAGGTTCCATAAAGTACCATTTGTTCTTCCCAAATTTCGAATAGCGACACATCAATTTTCTGCTCTACTTTTAGCAAAGCATTACGTTGGCGAAGTGCATTATTATATTGTAAAAGTTGTTGTAAATAACTATGGTTAAATTGGGATATAACACCATCGACAAATTTTCGGCGCTCATCGCTGCCTTCCGAAATGAGTATAGCATCATCGGGCGAAATAATAACTAAAGGTAAAAGTCCTATATGACCCGACAGACGCTCGTATTCTTTTTTATTGCGTTTGAATTGCTTTTTTTGCTTGCGCTTCATGCCGCAATAAATCTCTTCAACTGTTTCATTAACAGTGTATCTACCATTGAGCATAAAAAAATCGGCTTCGTGCTCTATATTCTGCGAGTCGATAGCATTCGAAAAGCTTTTGCAAAACGAAAGGAAATAAAGCGCATCGAGAATATTCGTTTTGCCCATACCGTTATCGCCGATAAAACAATTTATTTTAGGCGAAAAAGTAAGTTCGGCTTCACGAATGTTTTTGTAATTCAGTATACTGAGGGAGTCGATGCGCATATTGCTGAAGGTAGACTATTTTGACACAAAGATAGTGATTATTTTAAAACTTTGGACTGAGTTGCGGTGTAATTTCCTTTTGATAATTGGGTTAAATTGGGAGGTTATTTTCTTATTAATTCAACTTTCGCTTGTGATTAAAAGATTGACAATTAAATAACTAAAAAACAATATATTTGATTATCAATAGATTATGAAATTTTGAAATTCGATATTCAGAATTATACATGTGCGAAAGTTTAGTTCCTTATCTTTTCCAAAATGCCGGTGTAAATAATAGGAAAACGGTGTACAATTCCAAGCGTCCGGCAAGCATCATAAGCGACAAAAACCATTTGCTAAATTCGGGAATGTCGGCAAAATTACCAGCAGGACCTACCAAACCAAGTCCGGGACCTACACCGCCGAGGCAGGTAATCATACCACCCACCGACTCCAGAAATCCCATTCCCGAAATTGCTAACACTAAAATACCAAAACCTGCAACGACCAAATAAAGAAGCGTAAAAGCCAGAACACGGGTCAGAATATCTTCGCGCACAGTATGACCGTTGTAACGAATAGGTATTATGGCATTGGGATGAATCAGTCGTTTAAATTCGTAATAACAAGCTTTGGCCGAAATAACAACGCGTATCATTTTTATACCACCACTTGTGGAGCCAGCCGATGCGCCTGTAAGCATTACGATGAGTAATATAACCCATGTAAGTGGTTTCCAGTACATATAATCTACTGTAACAAACCCAGTTGTGGTCATAAGCGACGAAACGCTAAACATGGAATTGCGCCATGCTTTTTCTATATTCGAGAAACCAATTTGACTTGAGAAATCAATTTGAGATAACGTTACAATAACAATGAACGAGAATAATACAATCAAAAAATAGCGCAATTCCTCGTTTTCTCTGACTTTTTCAAATTTATTTTTAAATCCGAAATAATATAAACTGAAATTTATTCCCGACAATATCATAAAAATAGAAATAACGTACTGAATATAAGCCGAATCCCAATGTCCTATACTTGCTTGTTTAGTCGAAAAACCTCCAGTTGCAATGGTTGCAAACGAATGATTTACAGCATCGAACAAATTCATGCCACCAAAAAGTAGTAATATGGTTTCGGATGCAGTAAGAATGATATAAATTAGAAACAAGCGTTTGGCTGTTTCACTGATTTTAGGGTGAATTTTATCCTTGGTTGGACCTGTAGCTTCGGAGCCAAAGAGCTGTGTTCCACTTGTGCTGAAAACAGGAAGAATTGCCAACGAGATAACGATAATTCCCAATCCTCCAACCCAATGTGTGAGGCTACGCCAAAATAACATGCCGTGCGAGAGTTCTTCGATATTATTCAGAATTGAAGCTCCTGTAGTGGTAAAACCCGATATAGTTTCGAAAAATGCATTGATAAACGAAGGAATACTTCCACTCATCCAGAATGGTAAAAGCCCTATTAATGAGAATATTATCCATGTAAAAGTAACAATTACCGAACCTTCACGTTTGCCAATATTTATTGGTGGATTTTTGCCGATTAATAAGGCTGTACCCGAGAATGCAAAACTTATGAGTGATGCAGTCAAAAAATAATGGGCATCATTTTCGCCATAAATTAGTGGAATGATGCTAGTGGCTAACAATAAAACACTTTCGACAAGTGCCAAACTGCCCATAACCCGAAGAACAAGCTTGTAATTAAATTCTTTTGTCATTGGAATAAAGTATCTAAATCATTTATATATCTCGATTGTTGAGTTTCAAATACTCAAAGAGTAATAAAATGATTTTTTGAAGTATTAGCCTGAAAAATATCTCGTTAAAGGCGGTGCAAAAGTAATTTATTTTTGCGAAATACGTTTAGTAAATATATAATATTTGCAGATTTATAGCATCATAAATTGAAAACATCATCCTTAAAATCAATTGTAATAACACCCCAAGCCCCTAAATGGGTATAAAGAACGGCAAACGAAGCAAATTAAATTTAAATTGAAGTTCGATTTTACAACGATTCGTTATAAACTGAAATAAATATCTGATAATCAACAAAATAAGTGTTAAAACATTTGAGTAATTCATTGAAATTCAGTATCTTTATAGATTATTCCGTAATCATAGAGACATGTCAATCAACAAACACCAAAATACTAAAGTGCTAATAATCAGTATTTTAAATTTAGTTGAGGTTCCTACGCTAAAAGATAGCCGAAAACAGGTTATTTCAAAAAGCTATGTCTGGTTTTTTCCAATGAACGCTAACGACTAAGGCTCTGGGCATCCTGCGGTTTGCGGGAGTATTCACTGTCGCACTGCGACAAGGTGAATGCGGGCGCAACAACTGCCGAAATGCACGTCAACCAACCAGTGCCCATAGACGTGCTTGAACTGCCTGTGCACGTCCAATTTCCAATCCTTCGGGAGTAGCAAACGAATTTAAAGCCATGTTTTGAGCCTTGAAAGGTGCAGGATGATAACCATCTTGCTTAAAAATACGACAAAAGGCGGAAGTAATTACACTTTTGCCTACATCGCTTCCTGTGCCTACAAACATGGGTGGCTTTAATTCGGAAATCATTTCGTTATTTTATTTAAATCATAATATAAACTACTGTAAACAAGAAGTATGGCAGTACTCTCATCTACAGTAGTTCTCTCTCCAAGAAAAGTCAACCTTATTTTTTGGTAACAAAAACCACTTTAGCGGGATTTATTCCTGTGGTGAAACTGTATTTATACTTACCATCTTTATCGAAACAATACATTTTTCCATTGTTTACATAGTCAGTTACTCCCAGAAACACATCGTTGGTAATCGGGTCAGCAGCAACTATGTATGGAATTTTTTCAATAACATAAGTTCCTGTAAAATTGTCTGTTACTATGACTTCATTTTTGACATCATATATTTTTAATTTTTTATTGGCTACTTGCCACGAAGCATCGTATTCAAAATTGTAAATATAGGCATAATCTCCTACAATATCAAATCCCTGCACAGTTATATTAATGTCTGTAACCGCTTCTGTTTGAGTATTAATACGTTGAAATTTACCTTGAATATTACCATAATTTCCATTCGATTTAACATAAATATCGCCATAACTATCAACCTTTACCGACGCAGGATTTAGATTTACTTTTATTTTTTTTGTTTCGGTAAATGTGGCAATGTCAATTACTGAAATAGTGCTGTCCTTTACAGTTTGCAGACCTCCACTATTTGCCACATAAAGTTTATTGTTGTAAAGTGCAATTCCCTCTGGGTTAGGTCCTACATTCACTGTTTTTTCGGTATTCATAGATATTGTATCTATTTGAGCTACTTTTCCACCGTATAAAGTAACATAAATTTTACCATTACCCGTAGTCATATAGCGTGGTGCTATTACTTTTATTGTGTCGATTGAAATGCCGGTTGTTGAGTTAATCACCTCAATAACATTAGAGCCATACATAGCAATGTAAATTTTGGAACCGTAGCGAATCATATCTTGCCCTGTATCACCAAGTCCGCGATTGTTTTTATCCTCGAAAAAGTAATTTGAAGCAAAGCCATTAGCATAATCAAAATAAGTAATATTTGCATTGTTACCTTGGAACTTTCCTTGTCCTAATACAAAAAGTCCGGTAGAAACTTCAACTGTTTCAGTTTCTTCTTTTGGGTCGCAAGAGATTAATACTAAAGGTAATGATGCTGCAATTAGCATTGCCCGAAAAAAATTGTTTGTTTTCATTTTTGTTTGTAAATTATTGATTATTAATAAAATTAAAAAATATTTTGTTGATTTGTTTTCAGATACGAAACTAATTTAGTTCCCCCTTCATGGGGTTAGGTGGCTATATATTTATTGACAAAGTAATTCTGAAATTTCTTCGAGGCATTGGATAAAATTTCACCACCTCGTACTGCGTATTTAGAATGTTATTAATCTCCGTTTTTAATTCCCAACGTTTTAGATGAATGTTGGCAAAAGCTGAATGAATATCATAAGCATCCATTTTATTATACCTGTTAGTCATTTGTCCTACCCAACGAATACCTGTTAATTGAAAATTGTAACCCACTTCGCACCATTTATGCTGATACGACAGTGTAGCCGAATTTTTGTGTTTTGGCGAATAAGGAAGTAATTCACCATAATTATCAGTTCCTGTGGTCATGTCAATTGCATTTTGGAAACTATAATTACTCAAAAAATGAATTGCATTTTTATTCCATTCTTTGTTCGCATTTATTGTTATATCTATTCCTTGTACCTCTACTTCTCCTCTGTTTGTCATGCTCCAGTGAAACAAATCGCGAGGAGTGGCAATAATTTTGTCGGTAATTTTATTATAATAGGCATCGGCAGTGAACTCTAAAGTACTGAAAAACAGAATATTTTTTTTGCCTATCGTTACGCCCAAGTTCCATTGATTTGCATCTTCGGGGCGTAAATTTGAGTTTCCAATTTCCTGGTAGTACAAATCATTAAAAGTAGGCAATCGGTATATATTTTTGTAATATGCCCTTAGTCTAATCGCTTGATTATTAAATGGATTATATGAAACACTTATAGCAGGAGAAAATTTGGTTCTATTGGGAGACGAATTACCTACTTTTACCAGTTCGTGAGTTTGCGTATAAAGTAAGTTTGCAGCAATTGATAAATGGTTGGTGAGATACTTTGCAGCTATATTTCCTAATCCGGTATAGCGAGTAGGAAAAGCAAAATCGTTGAAATAAATATTCGAATTTATATTCAAATTATTGTAAAATAAGTCGGTGGCTGCCGCAAAAGAGAATGAAGAGCTGATATTATATTTTAATGAAGTAGAAAAATAGAGCTCGTTTTGAAGGTATTTATCATCTAAATATCCCCCTTGATATTTGCTATCCGTTTCGGTAAAATTATTATAGGTTTTATTATATCGTGCAAAAGCCTGAAAATGAAGTTTGTTTGATAATTTATTCAAATAATGCATTTGTGCAAATAGGGCATCGTCGTACAATCGCTGTGTTGAAATCACATTGTTATAAAAAACGACACCACCAGGCAATCCTCTTTCTGAAAGAAAATAATTTAGTTTGAATGAAATATTCTGCTTATCAGAAACGCGATAAGTCGAATTTAACTCCGTACGAAACGACTGAACATCACTATTTTGTCTTGAAAGTTCTTCGTATTTATTATCTGTTGTACCATAGTATTGTAAAAAATTATAACGACCGTGTGCCATCATTCCATCCAGCAAGAGATTGAAAGCAATTTTCTTAGCAAAATTCTTTCCCAAAAACACAGAAGGATTTAACAACCCGAATGACCCTGAACGAATACTTGCTTTGCCCACAAGATTAGTGCTGTCGAAAGGAAGTAGCTTAGTAGTAATAGAAAGCACACTTGCCGATGAAAAAGTTCTCGCCGACTGAAATATATCGTCCGGTTGACCATTTGACAATGAAATTTCACCAATATTTTCGAGCGAAAATCGCCCTAAGTCAATCTGTCCCGACTGCACATCGCTCATCATCACACCATCGTAGCTAACACCCGTGTACAAAGAACCTAAGCCTCGCACCGAAATAGTTTTTTGCCCTCCTACACCTCCATAATCTTTAAGAGTTACACCCGAAAAACGACTTACTACATCCGCAATATTTACTGCATTTAATCTACTTATTTGTTCGGAACTAAAAAGTTGATGTGGAACTGATGATCGGAGAACATTTCTTTTTGTACCCTGAACTTCAACAGTTTGCAAAGTGTAGTTTAAAGTTGTATCCTTGTAAATAGAGCATGCCGATAGTTGGTTGGTAACCATAAAAGCCACAAACAAAACAACACTTATTTTAAAACTACGTTTTTGATTAATTGACACCTGACAAACTATTTGACGTTTAAACCGTTCAAATAGCCTTCTGGGAATGACCTAACAATGACAAAAATGAATTTATTTTTGCTGATGTTTCGTCGCTTTTTCCTCGAAAGCTTCTGAAATTTTTTATGTTTGGCAGGTCTTCTGACTTACTCCGGTAATTGAACGCCTTCCCGTCTTTAAAGACAACGGTGAACAGACCACAGGTGACAGATTAAAAAACTGTTGTCTGTTGTCCGCCGTCTGTTGTCATTATAAAAACAGTGGCAAAGTGTTGTTCAATACATTTTTCTCTTTCTCACTCTCATCAATGAGATGGTAGGGGTGAGGTTGGAGCTTACAGCAGCGGGACTGTACAGGAATTACACCTGTTTCCCTTTTAATTCGTTGCATGGATACACGCAATCGAAACCAAAGCGAGCACAAAGGTAGGTAATTTTTTGTAATCGATACTATAGATTCTAAACAAATATTTATCTTTGTAATTTTTCAATGGAGAAGTGTAGATGGCGGTATGGATACGATACTTCAGACTTGGTTGCAAGTTTCGGGGGTAGTTGGAATTGGTGTCGAAAAACCGGATTAAGAATTAGTTAAGCCCTAATAACTCTTTCGCATTAAGCAGCGAAATTTCAGATAAATTTTTACCACTCAACATTTGAGCTATTTCGTTTATACGTTGCTCGGTGTTGAGTTTTTCTATAAATGTTTGCGTTTGCTTGCCCGAATCGTCTTTATAAACGCGGTACTGAGCAGCACTCTTGGCTGCTATTTGTGGTAAGTGCGTGATAGTGAGCACCTGCATACTACTGCCCATTTCCTGCATAATTTCGCCCATGCGGTGAGCTATTTCGCCCGAAACTCCGGTATCTATTTCGTCGAAAATTATGGTTGGCAAATCGGATTTGTTAGCTATTAATGCTTTAATCGACAGCATTAAGCGTGACACCTCTCCACCCGAAGCTATCAACTGTACGGGCTGCACTTCACGATTTTTATTGGCCGAAAACAGAAATTGAACTTCATTCTGACCATTTACAGTAAATGTATCGGTGGTAGTAAGTTGCACTTTAAACTGAATATTAGGCATTCCGAGTTCGGTGAGACTACCAATCATATGCTGTTCAATAGGATTTACAACCTGTTGGCGCGATGCTGTCAATTTTTCGGATAGTTCATTTACAATTGCAAACGCCTTATCAATTTCAACTTGCAGCAATTGAATATCTTCATCGAACGATTCAATTTTTTGCAATTGCAGTTCAAATTCATCCCGAATGTCAATCAGTTCGGCAACTGTATTTACTTTGTATTTTTTTTGCAGGGTAAATAACTCACTCAAGCGATTTTCGACAAATGCTAATCGTTCGGGATTATTCTCCACCCTATCGGCGAAAACCGAAAGTTCGGAATTAATATCTTTCAAGTCGATATAAGCCGATTGCAAGCGTTCCATCCAAGCATCGCCTTCGGGAACAAATTTTTTAATTTTCGAAACCGAATTTAAAATATCTTTGAGCATAGGCAACACTGCCTTTTCTTCTTCAAACAGTTGCTGCGACGATAGCAATTCAATTTTAATCTCTTCGGCGTGTAACAGTGTATCCTGTTCTGTTTCAAGCTCTTCCTGTTCTGTTTCCTGCAATCGCACTTCCGTTAGCTGACTGTACTGAAACTGAATATAATCCAACTCCGTAGAATAGCGTTTTGCATTTTGCTCTAACTTCCGCAAGTCGGCAAGCAGTTGTTGCCATTGCCCGAATGCAGCAGAATACGCTTTAAGCAATTCCGAATTTTGTGCAATGGTATCCACCACATCGAGCTGATAGGTAGGATTGGCAAGAAGCAGATTATCGTGTTGTGAGTGAATATCAATCAGTTGCACGGTTAAATCGCGTAAAACAGCAAGCGAAACAGGCGTATCGTTAATAAAAGCCCTCGATTTGCCGGCACCAGTCAGTTCGCGTCGAATCAGACAGGTCGAGTCCGTGTTATCAATATCATTTTCGACAAAAAAAGCAGCCAGCTTTGTATATCCCGAAATTTCGAAAGTAGCTTCAATAATGCATTTGTCAGCGTCATTCTTAATGGCTTTGGTATCGGCACGCTGTCCCAATATAAGCGACAAGGCTCCCATAATAATGGATTTGCCGGCTCCCGTTTCACCCGTAATCGATGAAAATCCGGCTACAAAATCTATTTCGAGTTCCGAAATCAGAGCATAGTTAGAAATGTATAGCGAAGTCAGCATTTTTTAATTTTTCAAAATTTTCTCGTAACGTTCAGTTTGAGTGGGATTTACGTCCATAAGAATTTCAACCGCTTCTTTCTTCTCTTTGTCGGTCGCTTTCGAAAAGATATTGATGAGTTCATCGTTTTTGGCATCAAGAAACGAAGCTATAATAATAGCCGAAGGACGCGCGCGGTTTGCTTCGCGCAACAAAGGCAGTCCTGCAGCTATTTTGGCGCGTGCATTGGTCATATTTATCGACATTTCGTCCAATCCCATACGGTGATATTCGTAAAAATAGCTCCGGTATTTTTTAAATGCTTCGTCGGTCAGGTTGTTTACTAACGCATAGCGGTTTTTAGTGCTTTCAAAAGCTTTCCAACCTACCAAATCTGCTGCCTGAGCTTGATTTACAATTCGCTCGGCAGCTTCGAAAAACGGCGTTCCACCCAAACGGGTGTACGAATCGAGGTCGTAACCAATTATAAGATAGGCATAATAAGCCAACACAGCAGTCAAATTCGAAGTAATGGTACTTTCGTTCATTTCCAACTGATCAAATTCTTTGTAGTCGAATGTAAAATAATTATCCTTGAAGTTGAAAAGCGTGGTGTTGTACGACGAATTGTAAACCGGTCGGCGCGATTGTACCTGAATATCAGCAGTAAAAGCATCACCTTCTACTTTTTTAACCACAATGGTCATGCTACATTCTATTTTTTCGGCGTTACTATATGTCATTTCCGACCACCGACGGGTATTTATAAACTCCGAAACAGATTTCTGAAGGGTGTTAAAAACCGATTTATTTGTACCCTGCACCATATCGGAGTTAATATTGACCGTGCATTTTAATTCCTGCGCATAAAATGGCAATGAAAGAAGCAAAAACAACACTACCGCAACAATATTTCTCATCTATTAATTCAATTAAAAAATCAATGTATTTATCTCATTTACAATATCATCAGCCACATCCAACTTACTTTTCAATTCGTATTTTTTTTTCATTCCCGAACGATGAATAATCGACACCTTGTTTGTATCGAACCCAAAACCTGTATTGTGGTCTTGTAACGAATTCAACACAATGAAGTCTAAGTTTTTACGTTCCATTTTGCCAATAGCATTTTGTTCTTCGTTATCCGATTCCAATGCAAAACCAACCACAAACTGTTCGCCCCCTTTGATTTTTCCAACTGCAGCTGCAATGTCGTTTGTAGGTTTTAGTTCGAGTATCAAATTCTGCTTTTCACGCTTAATTTTCGAGTCAAATTTCTGAATTGGTGTAAAATCAGCCACAGCTGCACACAATATAGCTCCATCCATTTTGTAGAAGCGATTCATTACAGCTTTGTACATCTCTTCGGCTGAATCTACATCGATTCGTCTAATATTAGGATGACGCGCACTTAAATTTACGGGACCCGTTATAAGTGTAACCTCAGCTCCTTGTCGGGCACACGATTCAGCCAATGCAAATCCCATTTTACCCGACGAAAAATTACCTATATAACGTACCGGATCTATCTTTTCGTATGTTGGTCCGGCAGTGATAAGTACTTTTTTACCTGCCATTTTTTTCGGCGTAAAAAAGTCATCGATATAGCGCACAATATTTTCGGGCTCTTCCATACGACCTTTGCCTTCGAGTCCGCTTGCCAACTGACCAACTGTAGGTTCAATTATCTTATTTCCAAACGATTTCAGTGTTTGTAAATTGTGTTTGGTACTTGGATGCGCAAACATATCCAAATCCATGGCTGGAGCTATAAACACAGGGCATTTTGCCGACAAATAGGTAGTTAGCAGCAGATTATCGGCAACGCCAGTTACCATTTTGCCAATGGTATTAGCAGTAGCAGGGGCAATAATGTAGGCATCTGCCCACAAACCCAAGTCTACATGACTATTCCAATCTCCATTTTCGGGATTAAAAAAATCAACCAAAATCGGATTATTCGATAATGTTGCCAGTGTGAGTGGCGTAATAAACTCCTTAGCAAGTGGGGTCATAATCACTTTAACTTTAGCTCCTTGCTTCACCAGCAGGCGTACCAACGTTGCAGACTTGTAGGCTGCTATACTGCCTGTAATTCCTAAAATAATTTTCTTTCCTCGTAGCATACCGATTAACTTTAAAATTTTTGTACTACAAACTTACATAAAAATTTGCAAACTCGTTCAATAAAAAAAATAAAAGAACAAAGTTATATTAAAATAACGATGCTCTTTTACAAATAGTTTTAGTAAACCTGATGTTTAAATCAGTTACTTTAGTTTGTTATCCTTAATCGGATTGCGATAATACACTTTATCCTCAATAAATTCCTGAGTGGCTACCAAGGTTGGTTTTGGTAATTTTTCGTAAAAACGTGATATTTCAATTTGCTCGCGATTTTCGAAAACCTCTTCAATATTTTCGTTTAACGACGAGAACTCCTGCAATTTCTTATCTAATTCAACTTTAACTTCAGCAGTAATCTGATTAGAGCGTTTTGCGATAATTTTTACAGTTTCGTAAACATTACCTACATTTTCGCTAATGCTATTCATATCACGCGAAATAGTACTCGAAGGCACATTCATTTTTTTATGTTCCATAAATTTTTATATTTATTCTTTGACTATTTTTTTCGATTCATTATAAATTTTATCGGCTTGCTTGCGCAATTTTCCTTCGGAATATTCATTGATAAAATTAAAATATTCATCAATGGTTGCGCGATAACGGTCTAATCTTTTTTCCTCTATACTTTGTAAAGCCTGCTCGTATTTTGCTTCGAGTATCAACATCGACAATTGTTCGCTGTATTTATTCGAAGGAAAACGTTTCAACGCATTTTGAGCAGTTATTACTGCCGATTCGTAATTGTTTCCCAAATAATTACCTAAATTATAATACAATTTTGAATTTAAGTAGTATTTATAAGCTATTTTATCGTTCAATTCGTCTAACAATTTCATTGCCTCGGGCACGCGTTCACTTTCAGGATATACGTCCACAAATTCCTGTAAGGCATTCACTGCATCCAACGTGGCTGTCTGATCCAATCGAGCATCGGGCGAATCTAAATAATAACAGTAACCTATCATAAACTTCGATCCCACAATGTATTTACCTTTAGGATAAGTCTTTACGTAAGTCTTGAAATATTCACTTGCCGTAAAATAATCTTTCTGTCCGAGATAAGCTTGACCTAAATAATTCAAAATTGTTTCCGAACGTTCAGTTCCTTTAAAATAGGTCGCTATTTCGTCGAACAGAGTTGTAGCCCTCATGTAATCCTTTTTATCAAAATATTCCACTGCTTTGGTGTATTTCAACTCAGGGTCGGTGCTTTTCAGAATCTTCTGATATTCACCACACGAAGCAAATAAAACAACCGAGAAAAAAAGAATAATTGCGTTTCGTTTCATAAAAAAAATTCGGACTGCAAAAGTAGTTAATATATTGGTAATAAAAAAATAAAATCTTATTCTGTCATGTATTTTTTGAATCCTTCGGTATGGGCAACCTGATATTTTCCGTTTTTGTCGGTATAAATCAAATAGCAATCCATGTCGGGGGTGCGTTTACACAAAGCCATTGCACTATCTTTTCCTAGTACCATAAAGGCGGTTGCATAGGCATCGGCAGTAGTACAGTCGGCAGCTACTACTGTAGCACTCAGCAAATTATGATTCACCGGACGACCTGTTTTTGGATTTATCGTATGTGCATATTTTTTGCCGTCTTTCACGTAAAACTGACGATAGTTACCCGATGTGGTTATGGCTCTGTTAGTTATACTTACAATAGTTTGCAGCTCGCCACTAACGTTCAACGAATCGTCTACCGGTTTATCAATACCAATTTGCCAGTTTTTACCTTTCGGATTGCTTCCTTTGCAAACTATTTCGCCCCCAATATCAATCATGTAATGCACACAACCGTTTTTTTCAAAAATAGCAGCTATTAAATCGGCCGAATATCCTTGAGCAATGGCACTCACATCTATCATAATAGCATTGTTCTGTTTTACCAATTGGCGATTTTCTAATCTTACTTTTTGATAACCAATAAGCGGCATAAGTTTCGATAAATCAGGCTCTTTCGAACGGTCGTGATTTCCAAATCCAAAACCCCAAGCATTCACAAGAGGTGCCACCGTAATATCGAAAGCTCCACCGGTTGCTTCCGACACTTTTTGCGAAGCTGTGAAAACTGTTTCAAAATAAGTATCGATTGTAGTTATATCGTTTCGATTAATCCGTGAAATCAAGGAGTTGGGGTCGTAAGTAGAAAGCGAACGATTGAATTCGTTGAAAAATATATCTAATTGCGCCTGCAAATCTTTGCCTTCGGGCTGTAAATAAGTAGCTGAATAATAAGTTCCCTGTGCTTTCCCCTCGTTGTGAATATACTCCACAGCTTTAGTAGGTTTTTTATTGGCTCCACAACTTACTAACAATAAACTTATTGTAAAAAACAACGTTACACGAATTTTATTTTTTAAAATCTTATTCATCTAATTTTGTTTTATAAATTAAAGGTCAATCTACGACCACGAATATTTTCATCAACTACACCTTCGTTATAAACCAACTCGCCATTTACCCATGTTTTGATCACTGTATGATCGAAAGTAGTTCCTTCGAATGGCGACCAACCACAGAAATAAAGCAGGTTATCGGTAGTAACCGTTGTTTGTTTTTTAGGGTCAACGAGCACCAAATCAGCAAAATAACCCGGACGAATATATCCACGTTTTTCTACTCTGTATAATTCGGCCGTAGCATGACACATTTTATCAATTACTTTTTCGTAGGTAAATACGCCATTTTTAGCCATTTGCAACATGGCAGCTAACGAATGCTGAATAAGCGGACCACCCGAAACTGCCTTGAGGCAATTGCCTTCTTTTTCGCGCAATAGGTGTGGCGCATGGTCGGTGGCTACTACATCAATTTTTCCGTTGTTCAATGCTTCGATTAATGCCAAACGGTCGGTTTCTGCTTTTATTGCCGGATTCCATTTAATGCGATTGCCGTAAGTGGCATAATCTTTATCCGAAAACCACAAATGATGCACACAAACCTCAGCAGTAATATTTTTTTCGCGAAGTGGATTTTTATTATCAAAAAGCGACATTTCCATCGCGCTCGAAATATGCAATACATGCAGTCTGGCATTGTATTTTGTAGCCAATTCCACCGCAAAAGACGACGAACGATAACACGCTTCGGCATTGCGGATAAGCGGGTGAAACTGTATGGGCAAATCGTCGCCATGTAGCGCTTTGTAACGCGCTTTATTAGCCTGAATGGTAGCCTCATCTTCGCAGTGCGTAGCTATCAGCAGGGGTATTTCGGCAAAGATATTACTCAACGTTTCTTTATTGTCAACCAACATGTTACCTGTCGACGAACCCATAAAAATCTTCACACCACAGACATTTCGTATGTCAACCTTTCGCAACTCATCTATATTGGAATTGGTAGCGCCCATGTAAAACGAATAATTTGCAAACGACTTCTCTGCTCCAAGTTTGTATTTATCTTCGAGCGCCTCAATGGTAGTGGTAAGTGGCATGGTATTGGGCATTTCCATAAACGAAGTTACACCACCTGCCACCGCAGCTTTCGACTCACTATAAATATTTCCTTTGTGCGTTAAGCCTGGTTCACGAAAATGTACTTGGTCGTCAATAACTCCCGGAATTAGCATTTTACCTGTACCATCAACTGTGGTAAACGAACCATTTATTTCTATTGGCGCATCGCCTTCGTAAACGGCTTTAATGTATTCGTTCTCCACCAACACAGAGCCTGTAAAAGTCCTGTTTTCGTTGATTATTGTTGCGTTTTTTATAAGTAACATTTTGTGAGTAGAAAAATTGAAATTTACTAATAAGGGTTTCACCACACAATAATAGTTTCACCGTAGGGGTAGCCCGTGTCTGCATCAAAAAATAAACGGGTTGTACCGTAGGGACATCACGTTTATTTTTTGAACCAACTATATATTTTTAATTGAATAACACCCAAAAATGCTTCACTAAATATTCCTCCACTCATTTTCGATGTTCCTAATTCTCTGTTAATAAAGATAATCGGAACTTCTACCAACTTAAAACCACATTTGTAGGCTGTGAATTTCATCTCCACCTGAAAAGCATATCCTTTGAATTTTATCTTATCCAAATCAATAGTTTTCAATACATTAGCCCGATAACATTTAAAACCAGCTGTCGTGTCCGAAATTTTCATACCAAGCACAAAGCGCACATATTTCGAAGCAAAATACGACATCAACACCCTGCCAATAGGCCAATTAACCACATTCACCCCACTCACATAGCGCGAACCGATAGCCACATCGGCACCCTGCTCCGAGCAGGCACGATAGAGTTTGGGTAAATCGGTTGGGTTGTGCGAAAAATCGGCATCCATTTCGAAAATATAATCGTAATTATGTGCCAACGCCCATTTAAAACCAGCAATATAAGCCGTTCCTAAGCCGAGTTTCCCCTTTCGTTCGATCATAAAAAGCTGACCGTCAAACTCTTTCTGCAACTGCATTACAATGGCAGCTGTACCATCGGGCGAACCGTCTTCGATAATCAGAATGTGAAATAATTCTGGCAATTTGAAAACAGCCCGAATAATATTCTCGATGTTTTCTTTTTCGTTGTACGTTGGGATAATTACTAATTTGGCATCCATAAATCCGTAAAATTGAATATTTATCAATCGAAAATGTATAATTCAGAAGGAATATATCTGTTTAAAGTAATCAACTCAACGTCCTGACCAACAACAATATTTTTATCGTCTAAAAAGCTCTTTACCGTTTCAAATGCAATATCCGGCATATTATTTTCGCGACTTAAATGGCATAAAAATACATATTTCAAATGCTCTTTGTACGTTTTAGCCAAAAACATACCACACTGCGTATTGCTAAGATGTCCTGTATCGGCTTTAATGCGCAATTTCAAATGCGGAGGATACATGCCTCCATCGAGCATTTGCTCATCGTAATTAGCCTCAAACACCATATAATTAGCCTGTTCCAAATGCATAGCTGCCTCCTCCCCTACATATCCTAAGTCGGTTGCAAAAACAAATCGTTTACCTTTGTATTCAACCGTATAGCCCACATTATCAGTAGCATCGTGCGATACCAGAAACGCCGTAACGGTAAAATCACCTATTGTAAAAGCATTATTTTTTTCGATAAAACGTTTACTTTGAAATAATTTCTCGGTTACACCATAGTTGCGTGCAATACCTTGATGCACCAATTCGGTACTATAGATAGGTATATTGTATTTTTCGCCCAACACACCCACCGACTTAATATGATCGGCATGATCGTGAGTTACAAAAACACCCAATATATTTTCAAAATCCAATCCAATATTTCTCAAACATTTACGTATGGTCTTTACTCCTATTCCGGCATCGATCAAAATTCCTTGCGATACATTTCCTATATAATAACAATTTCCACTACTACCGCTTGCAAAACTCTGAAAGCGCAATTTATCCATATATTACATTATTTTTTTTCAACTTACAAAATTACAATTAAATACAGAAACTTCCCTACGCACAATCGGAAATAACGTTAAGCAAAGTCCGGTTTATCTATAAAATTGTATAAAATAGCATGGAATCCTTCCTCTTTCGCCCTCCTCATTCTTCTTTAACCCATGTGCATGGCTACCTGCAAAATTAATACGTTTTGTAGCATTATCACCAATAAATTCGATAAGTTTATCTCTAATGATTGTTTTTTGGCATTGATTATTTTTTTTAATTGTATAAAATCGTATTTTTGTTGCAAAAAACATACACCATGATAAGCTTACACAAAATAGAGAATGTATACGACCCCAATTTTGAGGAAGTATACGATTTATACAACAGCGCATTCCCATCTTACCAACGAAGAACATGGGCAGGATCCGAAACTGTTTTCAACAAAAAACCTGCTTTTAATTGTTTTTCGGTAAAATCCGAAGGCGAGTTTGTAGGATTACTTAATTATTGGAAATTCGAAAAGTTTGTGTATGTGGAGCATTTTGCCATTCATCCCGATTTTAGAAACAGGGGTATTGGTACAACTGTAATTAAAGAGTTTTTGGCGACTACCGAATTGCCGGTGGTTGTCGAAACCGAGACGCCTCGTTCGTTAGTTGCCAGTCAGCGAATACATTTTTACGAACGTTTGGGATTTTATATGACTACCAATTTTTACATGCAGCCACCCTACGAAGGGGGTTCGGCTATGATATCGATGCTCATTATGTCCAACGATTATCATTATACCAATAAGCATTTTAATCAAATTAAAAATACGCTTTACAAAGAAGTATATAAATACGATCCGAAAAAAACATAAATAAAAAATGGGGCTTAAACGAGTCCCATTTCTTTTGCTACTATGTGCATATATTTTATTGCCGCATCGTATTCGTTCGGTATTATTCCATCTAAAATAGCGTCCTTTATCCGCATTTTAATATCGCCCACAGTAGCGCAGGCAGGAAGCTGAAAGGTTTCCATAATTTCCTTACCGCTCACCGGTGGTTGAAAATTTCGAACTCGATCCTTATCTTCAATTTCTTTTAATTTTTTACGAACAAGTTGAAAATTAGATTTAAAACGCTTTACTTTTTCCTGATTTTTCGACGTGATATCAGCCTCACAGAGCATCATTAATTCATCAATATCATCACCCGCATCGAAAAGCAAACGTCGTACAGCCGAATCGGTAACTTCTTCCTCGCTAAGCACAATGGGACGCATGTGTAGGTTTACCATTTTCTGAACAAAGCGCATTTTTTCGTTTGTAGGCAATTTCAATCGTCTGAATATCTCCGGAATCATTTTTTCACCTACAAAATTATGGTTATGAAACGTCCATCCTAAACGAGGGTCAAAACGTTTGGTGCGCGGTTTGCCAATGTCGTGCAACAAAGCAGCCCAGCGAAGCCACAGATTATCAGTATGTTGGCAAAGTCCGTCTAAAACAGCTAATGTATGGTAAAAATTATCTTTATGCCCTATGCCATCTTTGGTTTCAGCTCCTTTGAGCGCTAATACTTCAGGGAAAATCAATTCGAGTAAGCCTGTTTTTTCAAGTAAAATAAAACCTACCGAAGGTTTACGCGACATCATTATTTTGTTTAATTCGTCGGCAATACGTTCACTCGAAATTATGCCAATGCGTTCTTTGTTTCGGGCAATAGCATCGAAAGTGTTTTCCTCTAAAAAAAAACCTAACTGAGCCGAAAAACGTATGCCACGCATCATGCGAAGCGGATCGTCCGAAAAAGTAATATCGGGATTAAGTGGTGTGCGAATAACAAAGTTTTTCAGGTCGTTCATGCTGTTGAATGGATCGACCAACTCGCCAAAACGACTCTTATTCAAACAAATGGCCATAGCGTTGATGGTGAAATCGCGGCGATTTTGGTCGTCTTCGAGCGTTCCGTCTTCTACAATAGGTTTACGCGAATCGCGCATATACGATTCTTTACGGGCGCCCACAAATTCAACTTCGAGGTCTTTAAATTTGATTTGTGCAGTTCCAAAGTTCTTAAAAACAGTCAGTTTTGCTTTTTTGCCCAATTCGGCCGCCACAAATCCGGCAAGCTCAATACCGCTCCCCAATATAACTACGTCAATATCTTTGGATGGTCGTTTCAAAAAAATATCGCGCACAAATCCTCCTATCACATAACATTCTTTTTGTTGTTCATCGGCAACACGCGATATGATTTCAAATATTTTATCTTGTAAAAATTCTTTCATTATTAATAATTTGAGAAAAAATCAATTTGTGTTTTGACCTGCAAAGGTAATATTTTTTGAACATTAAATTGATACCCTGATTTATATTTCCCTTTACAACTATTACATACTGTTAATAAACTCACAAGGCTATATTCCACAAAAGTAAAAATAAATGCTTACCTTTGTGCTTTTGTAAAAACAATGACTAATTATACTATTAACATATTGAATAATACTATCTTATGATGTATATTGCCAATATCGAATTCACCGTTTTCGAGCTTATTTTACTTGGTTTGTTTTTTATTGCCTTTTTCTATCAGCTTTATTTTTATTTTCGCTATATAAATGGCGTTTTATCGTACCAACGAAAACTAAAAAAATCGAACACTGGTCTTCAATCGTCGCAGCCGGGAGTGTCGGTGGTTATTTGTGCGCGCGACGAAGCTGACAATTTACGTAAATTTCTGCCGTATTTTTTGGATCAGGATTATCCCGAATTCGAAATAATAGTGGTAAACGATGGTTCTACCGACGATTCGGAGCTTTTATTGACCAATATGAAAGAAGTGTATCCCAAACTTCGCTCCACTTTTGTACCTTATGGGGCTACCAACTTCAGTACCAAAAAATTAGCGCTTACTCTTGGCATAAAAGCTGCCAAATACGATTGGATATTGCTTTCGGATGCTGATTGTATGCCCGAAAGCAAAGCGTGGATTACTAATATGGCACGTAATTTTAATCAGGGAGTGGAATTTGTATTGGGTTATGGTCCTTATTTAACAGAAAAAACGGCTGTTAATCGCTTAATAACCTACGATACGCTATTCATTGCGTTGCAATATTTGGGTTATGCGCTCAAAGGCAAACCGTATATGGGTGTAGGGCGAAATATGGCTTATCGCAAAGATGTATTTTTCCGCATGAAAGGCTTTGCTTCGAACCTACATTTACGCTCAGGTGACGACGATTTAATGGTGAATGCTGCTGCTAATAAGTTCAATACCAAGGTGGAAATATCACCCGAAAGTGTAACATGGTCAGAACCAAACAAAACACTGCGCAAATGGATGTTTCAAAAAGAACGCCATCTCTCTGTTTCATCGTTTTACAATGCAAAAAGTAAATTCCGACTTTCGTTGGAGCCTGCCATGCGTGGCTTGTTTTATTTATCCTTTATTATAGTTTTAATTTTTGGAAATTTAATATCGATGATTACCGTCGGAACTTTATTTTTGGTTCGGACTGTGAGTCAGTTAATTATAATCAACAAGTCATCGAAACATTTCGGTGGTCGAAACTATTTCCTCTCCTTATTTGTTTTTGATATATACTTACCGCTTGTAAGCCTGTATTTGGTAACATTAGGCAGGATAGGATCAAAATCAAAACAGATAGTGTGGAAGTAAATGATGTGATGATGTGATGATAAGTCAATGTGATGAAATAATGAACTAATTCTTAATTCTTAATTTCTACCTTTATCAATATGAGAAAGAATAAACAAAAAACTAACAGCAGCACCCGCACCCGCAAATCGGAGTTGGTACGCAGTATTATCAATATCTTCAACGAACAACCCGAAGGTACTTTCAATTACAAACAAATTTCATCTCTGTTAAATATTAAATCCGAATCGCAGCGAATTTTTATCAATCAATTGCTTTATGAGCTTTTGGAAGAGGATTTTTTGGTCGAAATTGCGCGAGGTAAATTTAAGGTAAATTCGCGCGGTGGTTATATTACAGGAGTTATTGAACGACAGGGAGTTAAAACTTTTCTTTTGCCCGACGATGGTGGTGAATTGGTGTTTATTCCTGAAAGAAAAACGAACCATGCATTACTCAACGATAAAGTAAAAGTATTTCTGTATGCCCGACGTAAGAGTCAGACTCCCGAAGGTGAGGTTGTTGAAATTATTAAGCGAGCCAAAGATACTTTTGTTGGTATTTTGCAGGTATCGGATAATTTTGCCTTTTTAATATCGGACAATAAAGCCCTCACTACTGATATTTTTATTCCAAAAGCAAAACTTAATGGCGGTAAAAATGGTCAGAAAGCTGTTGTGAAATTGATGGAGTGGGAGCCTAACCTCAAAAATCCTGTCGGTGAAGTAATTGATGTGTTGGGCGAAAAAGGAGATAACACAGTTGAAATGCACGCTATTTTAGCGGAATTTGGTTTGCCGTATAAATATCCGGCTGATGTAGAAGCTGCTGCCGAAAAAATGGATGCGGGCATTACGCCTGCCGAAATTGCCAAACGCATTGATATGCGTAAAGTTACTACATTTACCATTGACCCCCGCGATGCCAAAGATTTTGACGATGCGCTTTCGCTGCGAAAGCTCCCGAATGGGTTGTGGGAAGTGGGTGTTCATATTGCCGATGTAACGCATTACGTCCGACAGGGAAGTATTATCGAGCGCGAAGCACAAGAAAGGGCTACGTCGGTTTATTTGGTCGATCGCACCATTCCTATGTTGCCGGAGCATCTGTCGAACGGTATTTGTTCGCTTCGTCCTAATGAGGAAAAACTAACTTATTCGGTTATTTTTGAAATGAACGACAATGCCGAAGTTCAAAAATACGAAATTGCCAAAACAGTTACGTGCAGCGACCGCCGTTTTACTTACGAAGAGGCACAACAAGTGATTGAAACAGGTAAAGGTGATTTTGCTGAAGAAATATTGCAGTTGGATAAAATGGCTAAAATGCTGCGCGAAAAACGTTTTGCATCGGGTGCTATTGCTTTCGATAGGGTAGAGGTAAGGTTCGAAATTGACGATAAGGGTAAACCAACGTCAGTTTTCTTCAAAGAACAAAAAGATTCCAACAAACTGATTGAAGAATTTATGTTGCTGGCAAATAAAACGGCTGCTACGCATGTGGGCAAGCCAGGCAAAGGGTTGAAAGCCAAAACATTTGTGTACCGTATTCACGATTTGCCAAATCCCGATAAGTTGCAAAATTTCTCACAGTTTATAAAACGATTTGGTTATAACCTGAAAATTTCGGGTAAAAATACGGCGGTTTCTTCGTCCATTAATCATTTGTTGGACGAAGTACAAGGTAAGAAAGAGCAAAATCTGATTGAGACATTGGCTATTCGCTCTATGGCAAAAGCGGTGTATTCGACAGAAAATATTGGACATTACGGATTAGCATTCGATTTTTATACGCATTTCACATCACCCATTCGTCGTTACCCTGATATGATGGTGCATCGTTTGCTCGAAAAATATATTTCGGGTGGAAAAAATGTAAACCAACAGGAATACGAAGAATACTGTCAGCACAGTTCGGACATGGAGCAATTGGCTTCGAATGCCGAGCGAGCTTCGATAAAGTACAAGCAGGTAGAATTTATGGCGGCATATATTGGTGAAGTGTTCGATGGCGTAATTTCGGGCATTACCGAATGGGGCGTGTATGTAGAACTTGTTGCCAATAAATGCGAAGGTATGATTCCTATACGCGATTTGGACGATGATTATTACACTTTCGACGATAAAAACTATTGTCTCGTTGGTCGTCGATACCACAAGCGCTACCAATTGGGCGACGAAATTACTGTAAAAGTAGCTCGGGCTAATTTGGATAAAAAGCAATTGGATTTTGTAATAGCTTGACCTAACTCTATCCCTCTCATGGAGGAGAGAGAACTTAAAAAACATATCAATTTATCTGATTTTTTAAACAAACCAACTATATAAATTGTTTCAAACAGTTTTTCATTTAACATTCAAACCATAATTAAAACTCTGAAGAGAAATGGAATCGAATATTCTTAAAATCGTTTTGCGCCATTTGCAGTACGTAGCCCGAATCGGCTAAAAAAACATCGCGTCCTTCTTTATCCACAGCCATATATTGCGCTTTACGTTTTTTGAAGTTATCTAATTCAACAGCATCATCACTTTCAATCCAACAAGCTTTGTAGAGCGAAATAGGCTCCCAACGACACTGTGCACCATATTCGTGCAACAAACGGTATTGAATAACCTCAAACTGGAGTTGTCCGACTGTGCCAATAATTTTACGATTATTGTACTGATTGTGAAACAGCTGCGCAACACCTTCGTCCATCAACTGATTGATGCCTTTGTCCAATTGTTTGGTTTTCATTGGGTCGGCATTTTCGATATACTTAAACATTTCGGGTGAAAAACTCGGGATTCCTTTGAAATGCAGATTTTCGCCTCCTGTAAGTGTATCGCCAATTTTAAAAGTTCCGGTATCGGGTAAACCTACAATATCGCCGGCATAAGCCTCGTCAACCGTTTCTTTTTTCTGAGCCATAAAAGCAGTGGGCGATGAGAAACGCATCATTTTATTATGACGGACGTGCTTGTAGTTTACATTTCGCTCAAACTTGCCGGAGCAAATTTTTATAAAAGCAATACAGCTTCGGTGGTTCGGGTCCATGTTGGCATGAATTTTAAACACAAAACCCGAAAAAGCTTCTTCGTACGGATTTACTTCGCGCTCCTGAGTCATTATGGGGCGTGGCGAAGGAGCAATTTCTACAAAACAATCCAACAACTCTTTCACGCCAAAAGTATTCAGTGCGCTACCAAAAAAAACAGGTGCCAACTGTCCTGCTAAATATTTTTCGGTATCAAAATCGTCGTAAACGCCATGAATCAACTCCATATCTTCGCGTAGTTTGGCAGCATCGCGCTCACCAACCAATTCGTCCAACTCAGGGCTATCAACTTCTACCTTAATCGATTCGCTGATAGTTTGTTTGTTAGGCGTGTACAATTCGAGGTTATCTTTGTAAATATTATACACACCTTTAAATGCAAATCCCTGATTAACAGGCCAACTCAACGGACGAACATTGATGCCCAATTCAGCCTCGAGTTCGTCGAGCAAGTCGAACGCATCTTTACCTTCACGGTCCATTTTGTTTACAAAAATCATTACCGGCGTGTTGCGCATACGACAAACGCTCATCAGTTTACGCGTTTGAGCTTCCACCCCTTTGGCGGTATCCACCACAATAATAACGCTATCAACAGCCGTTAATGTGCGGTAAGTATCTTCGGCAAAGTCCTGGTGACCAGGCGTATCGAGAATATTAATTTTATAATCGCGGTACTCAAAACCCATAACCGACGTGGCAACCGAAATTCCACGTTGCTTTTCAATCTCCATCCAGTCGGAAGTAGCTGTTTTTTTTATTTTGTTCGACTTTACGGCACCTGCCACATGTATAGCACCACCAAAAAGCAATAGTTTTTCGGTAAGTGTGGTTTTACCCGCATCGGGGTGACTGATAATGGCAAACGTACGACGGCGTTGTATTTCTGTATCTAAAGACATTGTTTTAAGTTTGTAAAGTTATAAAGTTTGTAAAGTTATAAGGTTTGTAAAGTTTGTAAAGTTATAAGGTTTGTAAAGTTACCAACTTATTTTTTGTTTATTGTTT
>DYSC01000287.1 GCA_020726365.1 Porphyromonas sp. | reverse complement strand
TTCAAACGCAAAACAATTTACCGCGTCGTTCCACGTATAATCAGATTTGTTTTCACAATTTTATTCGTATACTGTCCATGCGTTACTCCATTAATTTTATCAATCAGTAATTTGGCAGCATGTCGCCCCATTTCGTAGCCATGCTGTTCCACCGTACTAAGCATGGGGTCGCAAGCACGAGCAAGTTCACCATCCGAAAATCCCATAATCGAAACATCGTCGGGCACACGGAGTTTGGCTAATTTACAAGCAAGCAAAATCCCCGTGGCACAGTGGTCGTTTGTCGAGAAAAATCCATCAGGACGATTCTCACTATCCAATATATCGGGAGTTATAATAAGTGCTTCTTCGCGGGTGTCACAAACTCGTATCATCGAATCCACGAATGGTAGTCCGTATTTGCGGAGTGCATCTAAATATCCATTTTTGCGGTTTTTCGAAATTTCGAGATGCAAGGGAGAGCTGTAAAAAAAAATGCGTTTACAACCCGTCTGAATTAAATATTCTACAGCAGCAAAAGCACCGGCATAATCGTCGACTACCACGCGGTCGGTTTTAAGGTCGATACAAATACGGTCGAAAAACACCAGCGGGATGTCACTTTCCATAATTTCGAGGTAATGGTCGTAATTCGTGGTATGTTTAGCCAACGAAGCCAGCACGCCTGAAACACGGGTTGCAATTAAGGATTTTGTATTGCTTACTTCTTTTTCGTAATTCTCGTCGGACTGACAAAAAATGACATTAAAACCCTCGGCATTGGCAATCTGCTCAATACCCGAAAGAATAGATGAAAAAAAATAGTGTATTATTTCGGGAACTATAACGCCTATCGTATTGTTTTTGCTTGTTCGTAGGCTAAGTGCTAATGTATTAGGCCGATAGTGAAACTCTTTGGCATAAGCGTTAACCACATCTTTTGTAGACTGACTAATGTCGGGGTGATTTTTAAGTGCACGCGAAACGGTGGAAGGTGAGATGTTTAATACACGAGCTATATCTTTAATGGTTATCGGAGCTTTTGCAATCATAGTAGTGGCGTATTAATTTGAA
>DYSC01000286.1 GCA_020726365.1 Porphyromonas sp. | reverse complement strand
GGCTGTGTTCCAAATTAAATTTCGTATCTTAGTACGGTAAAACGAAAGCTATGACATACAAGGAAATTCTAGGAGCTGTTACAAAATTAACAGACGAAGAAAAAGATAGGTTAGCCAATGAGCTAACTAGGATTTTGCAAGGACAGTATGAAGTGGATGTAATTCGAACTCAACAGGAACAAACTACCCCACCAAGTTGTCCCCACTGTCAAAGCCACGAAGTAATTCGGAGAGGAAGTGTTAATGGTCGTCAAAAATACACCTGTAAGACCTGCAAAAAACACTTTAGTTCTACTACCGGTACTGTGATGTATCACTTGAAAGCATATTCAAAAATGGGAAAATATATACGCTATATGCTTGAAGGGATGTCACTTAGGGAACTAAAGAACACAGTTGAGTTGTCATTACAAACAGTTTTTGATTGGAGGCACAAAATTTTAACAGCCATTAGCTCTATATCCTCGGCACAATTCGAAGGAATTGTAGAGATGGATGAATTTTACCTTCATTATTCTCAAAAAGGAGATGATAAACTAGAAAGACAACCACGTAAAAGAGGCAGCAAAAAAGAAAAGCGAGGTATCTCGAATGACTTAGTGAACATATTGGTTGTTTACGATAGAACTAACCGTCTTGACCTCCGTGTAGGAAGTAGAGGATATTTGCGACATGCCAGAGTGGAGGAATTATTATCAGGCCGAATAAAAAAGGAAAGTGTTGTATGTACTGATATGCACAAAGGGCTTGGCTCATTTATTAAAAAGCTGGAAGTGAATCATGTTACTATA
Organism: Porphyromonas sp.; assembly: GCA_020726365.1. Taxonomy (GTDB): domain Bacteria; phylum Bacteroidota; class Bacteroidia; order Bacteroidales; family Paludibacteraceae; genus Paludibacter. The sequence goes on along the minus strand of DYSC01000286.1, from coordinate 263 downwards.
AATGCAGGGAAAAAAGAATACGTAAAAGGAATATATCACATTCAGCATGTGAACAGTTTAGTAGCTGATATTCGATATTGGATACGAGGATTTAGAGGAGTGGCTAGTAAATATTTACAAAACTACATGAGCTGGTTCACGACGTGGCATCAGGTATCAGGTTTCGCCGAGCCTACAAAACAATTCATCAGAAATGCTGTTGTAGCGAAAAATATTTGGGCTAAATGGCATGATATTAAAATTAATGGGGAGCCAGGCTATCT
>DYSC01000285.1 GCA_020726365.1 Porphyromonas sp. | reverse complement strand
TATGTACTGCTGGTTTTATTTTTGTTAGATCAAGTGCCATTTATTTATCCTTATGTCATATTATTTAGCATCACATTAGGTGTTGATATTGCTGCATCAGCAGGCCAAGAACCAGAAGTTAAAATAGCCCTAAAGCTAGAATTTCCTACTACATCTTCTGTAAAGGCAGTATTGGCTCCTCTACTCATAGTTATATTACCTTCATAGCCTACAACACCTATAGATAATGATATCGGGGTAGCTGTGGCAGAGCATACAAACCCATGATTAGTAGCGCTAGGAGATACGTCATTAACTGTAGGACTATAGCCATTAGCAGATGGGATAAAAGTTATTATAAACAATGTCAGATTGCAAAAATAAATTGTTATTGTTGGACTACCAATGGCATTTACTTGTCTATTATATATTCCAATATTAAATGGTATCACAAGAGGTGTATTAAACGTTAGGGAATTAGGCCTTATTCTAACACATCTATTAGTACTCGTTATAGCAACAGAATTATAAGAATATATAGGTATGTCAAATAAAACACTGCCTGTTTGTAAACAGCTACCACCATAAGGCATAGCTGCTCGTTCCCCACTACCATAACTTTGTGAAGCAGGTATATTTATACTAGCTATAGAAGGAAGTCTATATTCTGATGTTGCTGACATATAAACCGCACCTGGCATAGTTGCAAGATTATAGCTTGATGTTGAGATATGATAATTAGTTAGTACTTGTAATTGTCCATCCAAATCTAAATAACTTGCTTTAATTATAGCACCTTCTATATATGCTCCTTTTATACTACTACCTGTAATAGTTTTTGAATCTAAGGATGTACTACTTATATTCTCAGCTATTAATCCTTGAGTATTTATTTTACTAGCACTAATACTACCAGTTACTATCTTACTCCCATTTATCTCAGTAGTATTATTATTAATAGCATTTGCAACTTCACTAGGAAGAGTCCTTGCTAATGCATTAGTATTAGCAGTATTAGCTGTAGTCTGTGCTGCATCAGCTAGTGTTCGAGCTTTATCATCTATTGCATTTAGTAATG
>DYSC01000106.1 GCA_020726365.1 Porphyromonas sp. | reverse complement strand
ATTCTTTAATTTTTCAAATCTTCAAATTTTATTACTCCACTACTTTTGCCGATTTCAGACCCAATTCTATCACTTCCAAGTTTTTAATTTTTTCACCATCAATCTCGAAACGAATCAATGTTTGTACTTTGTGAAAACCGTATTTGCCTGCTGCGCCAGGATTAATATACAGTAAGTCCAGTGTTCGGTCGTACTGAACTTTCAGAATGTGTGAATGTCCGCAGACAAATAACTTTGGTGGTTGACGATATAAATCCTGTTTAACTATTGCATCGTATTTTCCGGGGTAACCGCCAATGTGCGTTAGCCAAACTTTTACTCCCTCGCACATAAAACGGTTGTGTTGTGGCCAATCGCGCCGAATTTCGTGGCTGTCGATATTTCCCCAAACGGCACGTAAAGGTTTGAAATTTTGTAGTTTTGCAATCACTTCAGTTGAGCCAATATCGCCGGCATGCCATACTTCATCGCAGTTGGTAAAGTATTCAAACACACGCTCATCGAGCATGCCGTGTGTGTCGGAAAGTAAACCAATTCGGGTCATTTTAAGAAATGTAGAAATGTAGAAATGTAGAAATGTAGAAATGTAGAAATGAAAAATTAAGATAACTCGAAACACAAAACGTTAAGGGATTATCCCTTTTTCAAAATCAAGCATTCTTTTCTTAACCTCCAAGCCCCAACGATAGCCTCCAAGTGTTCCATCGGTACGAATAACTCGGTGACAGGGAATAAGATAGGCTACAGGATTTGCTCCTACAGCAGTGCCAACGGCACGCACAGCTTTGGGCTTGCCTATTTTTTTGGCAATATCGGCATAGGTGGTTGTTGTGTTAGCCGGAATTTCCAATAAGGCATCCCATACTTTTTGCTGAAACTCAGTTCCATCGAGTTGTAAATGTAGGCGGTCATTTTTTTCGAAAATTTGTTGTGCAAAATCAACTGCTTTACGGTCGTTTTGTATGAGTTTGTTGCCTTTGAATTTTTCGGCAAACAGCTCCATTTCATATTCGTCATTGTCGAAAAACGACAATTGACAAATTTTATTATCAATCCATGCTATAAAACAATGTCCGAAAGGACTTTTTGCAAAACCATACGAAATTTCAATTCCTGCCATACTCATACAATACTTTTGCTGCAAATATACGCCTTTATTTTGATATTTTTCTTTATGTCAGTGAGATAAAGGTCTTAGTCTCTTATTTTGTACTGAGTAAAATGATCAAAATTATAATTTGGCTTTCTTCAAAATCCGATTGATTTTAACCCTAATCCGGCTTTTTCGTCGATACCAAACATCAGATTAAAGTTTTGAACCGCTTGACCCGAGGCTCCTTTCAGTAAATTATCAATCGTCGTAATAATAAGCAATTTATCTCCGTGTTTTTCAAGATAAACAATGGCTTTGTTGGTGTTGACCACTTGCTTCATGTCCGGATTTTTATCTACTACAAAAGTAAATGCAGCATCCTTATAATAGTTTTTGAAAAGATTTTTTGCTTCGTCCAAACTCAATGAGCAGTTGATGTAGCTTGTTGCATAAATTCCACGTGCAAAATCACCACGAACAGGAATAAAATTCACTGCTTTGTCGAAATCTGCCTGCAACTGCCGAAGCGATTGTCCGATTTCCTGCAAATGCTGATGACCAAAAGCTTTGTAAATAGAAATATTATTATTCCGCCAGCTGAAATGCGAAGTGGACGAAGGTTTTACACCCGCACCTGTTGAGCCGGTAATGGCATTTACATGAATTTCATCCGTCAGAAGTCCAGCTGCCGCAAGAGGTAATAATGCCAATTGAATACAAGTAGCAAAGCATCCAGGGTTAGCAATATGTTGTGCTTTGGTAATTTCCGCACGATTCATTTCCGGCAAACCGTACACAAAATCATGGTCGGCACGTTTTTCGCGATAGTCGGTTGATAAGTCGATGATTTTGAGCTTCGAAGCTGCGGGATTTTCGTCTATAAACTTTTTGCTGTCGCCATGAGCCGAACAAAGAAATATTGCATCTACTTCTCCAAAAGGCAATTTTGAAGTAAATGCTAAATCGGTTTCGCCAACCAATCCGCTATGTACATCCGCTACCGGATTTCCGGCATTGCTCGTGCTGTTTACAAATACAATTTCTATATACGGGTGATTCACCAAAATACGCAACAATTCTCCAGCGGTATATCCGGCGCCGCCAATTACGCCAACTTTAATTTTTGTCATGAAATATAATGTTTCAATTTTTAATTTGTTTTTTCTTGTTTTCAGGCAAGTTAGGCAATACTCCGCATTCGTTTCTCAATCCAATCTTCGGAGTAACCTTTCAATTTGTAAAGTTCTCTGGTTCGTTGCGTTGCCAATTCCGGATTTTCAATTTCTTCCAATCGCTCAGTACCTACTTTTGCAAGCCAATTTTCTTCGCTCTCGTTCCAAACCGAGCGGATTTGTTTGCTTTCAAATAATTTTATACTACCCATTTTTGAAATATTAAATATCAGGTTTCTATATTTTGTTTATTATCTTCTAATATTCTAACTTACAACAAATCAGGTCTAAGCCGCTTCGTACGCTCTACGGATTGCTGATGATTCCAATCGTCAATTTTAGCCTGATGACCTGAGAGGAGAATTTCAGGAACTTTCCAACCATTGTATTCTGCCGGACGTGTATAAACCGGTGGGGCAAGTAAATTATCCTGAAACGAGTCGGAAAGCGCCGATTGTTCGTCGCCAATAGCTCCCGGAATAAGGCGTACAATGGCGTCGGTCATTATGGCTGCCGGAATTTCTCCACCAGTAAGCACAAAATCTCCTATGGTTATTTCTTTAGTAATGAGATGTTCACGAATGCGGTGGTCAATGCCTTTATAGTGTCCGCAAAGTATAATTAGATTGCCCGACATGGATAATCTGTTTGCCATTTTTTGGTCAAATTTTTCACCATCTGGCGATGTATAAATTACTTCGTCGTAGGTTCGTTCGTTTTTAAGTTTTGAAATTATACGGTCGATAGGTTCAATTTGGAGCACCATTCCAGCACTAAATCCAAATGCATAATCGTCCACACGGCGATGTTTGTTAGTGGTATATTCGCGTAAATTATGTACGTAAACCTCCACCAAACCCTTGTAGCGGGCTCGTTTTACAATGGAATAATTAAGTGGACTTTCTAATAATTCGGGTACGGCGGAAATAATATCAATGCGCATATTCTAAATTTACAATTTTGTCATTTACTATTTACCATTTGGAATTCAGCTAATTGATGTAATAGTAAAAGATTTGCAAAGGTACGAAAAAATGAATTATTTTATTGACGAACAACTTCATAAAAAATTTTTTATCGAAACTTTCATTTTGACTTATAAAACAACTAACTTTGTAACCCATTTTTCAGCTATAAAAATGAATTCAATAACTCTCTCCGAACTTACCGACCGCGTACAGGAAACCATACGAAATAATTTCGACACACCACAATGGATACGTGCCGAGATTAGTGAATTACGCGAAAATCAGAACGGACATTGTTATTTGGAGTTTATTGAAAAAGATGAACATTCGGATAATCTGTTGGCAAAAACAAAAGCAATTGTATGGTCATCGACCTATCGTATGTTGAAGCCTTACTTCGAAAGTAGCACAGGCGAAACGCTGCGTGCAGGTCTTAAAGTGTTGGTTGCGGTTACTGTCGAATTTAGTGGTGTTTATGGCTTTAGCCTCAATGTGCGCGATATTGATCCTACATTTACAATTGGTGAATTGGCTGCCCGCCGACTAAAAATTATTCGTCAACTCGAAGCCGATGGCATTGCTGATATGAATAAGCAACTCATTTTATCGGCTCGCACTCAACGTTTGGCAATTATTTCGTCGCCCACAGCTGCCGGCTACGACGATTTTATGAATCAACTACACAATGACTCGAACCATTTTGCTTTCTACACAAGGCTTTTTCCGTCTGTAATGCAGGGAGAACAAGCCGAAGCTTCGATAATTGCATCTCTCGACAAAATTTATGCTCACTTCGAATTGTTCGATGCCGTTGTAATTATCAGAGGTGGAGGGGCAACAACCGATTTAGCTTGTTTCGATAGTTATGAGTTGGCACTCAATTGTGCCCAATTTCCATTACCGATGATTTCAGGAATTGGTCATCAGCGCGACGTAACCATTTTGGATATGGTGGCACACACTTCATTGAAAACGCCCACTGCTGTTGCCGAATTTTTGATTCAGCAATTAACAACAGCCGAAAATGAATTGTTGGAAACTTTTTTAGAAATAGCAAATGTTGTCAGGTATAGGATTAACTCCGAAAAACAAACATTAAGCAATATTCAGTGGAAAATAAAACAGAGTTTGCAAAGTCGTGTTACAATAAAACTAATAGCACTCGAAAAACAAAAGAATCGATTGAGAAGCACGGTTCGTTCTTTAATTTCGAACGAAAAAAACAAACTATCGCTAATAGCACGAACTGTGGAAACACGCTCCCCTGCCTATTTGTTAAAATACGGTTACAGTATTACTACGCTAAATGGAAAACGCATAAATTCGATAACTGAAATTAAAAATGGCGATACCATTCGCACCTATCTGCACAATGGTAATTTTGAAAGCAACGTAAAAAAATAATATAAGATGTCGAAAATCACACTCGAAAACATGGAGTTTCACGCCTATCACGGCTGTTTGGATCATGAAAAAATATTGGGAAATACATTTATTGTAACGCTTACGATGGAGTTAGACACTACTTTGGCAGGAAAATCCGACGAACTTGCTGACACACTTAACTATCAGTTGGTGTACGATGTGGTAAAGCAAGAAATGGAAATTCCATCGAAACTTATTGAGCATGCAGGACAGCGAATAGTCGAAAAAGTTTGCTCATCTTTCATTCAAATTACAACATTAAATCTCAAATTATCAAAATTAAATCCACCACTTGGCGGAAAAGTAGATGCTGTAAGTATCGAAATAGAAAAAAAATGCGCATTTTAAAGCAAATGTTCAAAAAAATAACTACATTTGTTGTTCAATTTTCGAAAAATAAATAAATCAAAATACCAAAATATGAAATTCGTTGTATCAAGCACTTTGCTATTGAGCCATTTACAAGCTATTAGTCGCGTAATTAATAGTAAAAATTCATTACCTATTCTCGATAATTTTTTATTGGAAATAAAAGGTAATACTTTAACAATGACCGCTTCGGACATTGAAACAACATTAATTACTTCCATGGCGGTTGAAAATGCCGAAGGAGATGGTAAAGTAGCTGTTGTTTCACGTTTATTGCTCGATACTTTGCGCGAATTTGCCGACCAGCCACTTACATTCAGCATCAACGATAGCAATTTGGCAATGGTTATTACATCGGCTAATGGTTCGTATAATTTTATTGGTCAAAATGGTGATGAATATCCACGTTTACCCGAAATGAGCAACGAGGCAAGAGTTTTAACGATGGCTGTGAGTAATCTTACAGCGGGAGTAACTAAAACTCTTTTTTGTACAGCCGACGACGAACTTCGTCCGGTAATGAACGGAGTGTTTTTTGACATTGAAAAGGAAAACATTACATTTGTGGCTACGGATGCACACAAGTTGGTTCGACTAAAAACACCTCTTACAAGCATTACATTAGGCGAAGAGGAAGAAATGGTAAGTTTTATTTTGCCAAAAAAACCAGCTACCATGCTCAAAAATATTCTACCCAAAGAATCGGGCGAAGTAGAAGTGAAATTCGACTCCAAAAATGCATATTTCAAACTTTCGAATTATACCATGATTTGCCGTCAGGTGGAGGGTCGCTACCCTAATTATGCTGGTGTTATTCCAAAACAAAATTTGTATAAAATTATTATCGACCGTGTAAGTTTGCTCAATGCACTGAAACGTGTTTCGGTATTCTCGAATCAGGCAAGCAACTTGATTAAGCTCGATTTTCACGACAACATGATTCATATTTCGGCGCAGGATATCGACTTTTCTATTTCTGCCGAAGAAACTATCAATTGTCAGTTTGATGGCGATCCAATTAAAATTGGCTTCAAATCGTCATTTTTAATCGAAATTTTAAATAATATCGATGCCGCTGAAGTAATTCTTGAAGTAACCGACCCATCGCGTGCCGGTTTAATTTTACCTTTCGAAAATGAAACGAACGAAGAATTGCTGATGTTGTTAATGCCAATGTTGCTAAACGACTAAAAAGCTCCTATAAATAAACGTCGAAGGTCTAAGGTCGAAAGTCTTTAGACCTTTGTTTTCTA
>DYSC01000105.1:5040-6286 GCA_020726365.1 Porphyromonas sp. | reverse complement strand
TGCAACTTTCATCACTTCTGGAATTTTCTCCCACACAAATAAGGGTAGAACCATAATAATTTAGGTAAGAAATCGAAAGCTATTCAAACATATTTCTTACTCTCGAAAAAAAGTCGCGCGAAGCACCATTACTTGGTTTTACATTGTCCGATTGACCCAATTTTTCGATCATCGTTTTTTCGTCGCGATTCAGATTTTCGGGAATATAAACGCCAATATTTATCAATAAATCGCCTGTTCCATAACGGTTTACACTTGGTAATCCTTTTCCGCGCAAGCGCAAAACTTTGCCGGGCTGTGTACCGGGGTTTATGGTTACTTTTACTTTGCCATCCACTGTTGGCACCTCCACCGAACCACCTAAAATTGCAGTTGGTAATGTAAGTAAAAGGTTGTATATCAAATCGTTTTCGTCGCGAATCAATTCGGGATGTGCTTCTTCTTCTACTAAAACCAACAAATCACCATTTACGCCTCCACGTCGTGCTGCATTTCCTTTGCCGCTCATCGAAAGTTGCATTCCTTCCATTACGCCGGCTGGAATGTTGATGCTTATTACTTCATCTTCGCGTACAATACCTTCGCCATTGCAATATGTACATTTATCGCGGATTATTTTTCCTTCGCCACCGCAAGTTGGACAATCTGACGAAGTTTGCATCTGTCCGAGTATGGTTTGTTGAACGCGCGTAACTCTTCCCGAACCGTGACAAGTGGAACATGTAACAGGCTGTGAACCATGCGCTGCACCTGTGCTATTACAGTGCGAACACATTACGAATTTCTTTACTTTAATTTTTTTCTCAACACCAGTTGCAATTTCAGCAAGTGTTAATTTTACTTTAACACGTAAATCGGAACCACGACGTGTACGTTGTCCACCACCACGCTGACCGCCAAAGCCACTGAAACCACCTCCACCAAAATGACCGCCAAAAACATCACCAAAGTGCGAGAAAATATCATCCATTGTCATACCACCACCGCCAAAACCACCTCCGGCAGCTCCACCCACACCTGCATGACCAAATTGGTCGTAACGTTGGCGTTTTTGTGGATCACTCAGCACTTCGTAAGCTTCAGCAGCTTCCTTAAAGTTTTCTTCCGCTTGTTTATCGCCTGGATTTTTGTCAGGGTGAAACTCTATCGCTTTTTTGCGGTACGCTTTTTTAATCTCGTCTGCCGAAGCCGATTTCGATACCCCTAATATTTCGTAAAAATCTCTTTTTGTCATTTTATTGATGTG
>DYSC01000105.1:0-4940 GCA_020726365.1 Porphyromonas sp. | reverse complement strand
ATGATAATTAACTATTCATCATTAACCATTATAAATCTATTCTCCTACAACAACTTTCGAAAAACGTATTACCTTGTCATTCAGCGTATAACCTTTCGAAACGCAATCAACAATTTTACCTTTTAAATCCTCAGCAGGAGCAGGTATGGTAGTTATGGCTTCGTGTAAATCAGTGTCGAATAATTCGTTTATATCCGGAATAGCTTTAACACCATTTTGCATTAAAAATGCAATGAATTTGTTGTAAATCAAATCCACTCCTTCTTTTACAGCAACTACATCCTCCGATGTTTCCATCGCTTTCAGTCCACGTTCGAAATCATCGACAAGTGGTAACATGTTGGATAACAAGCTTTCGCCAGCTGTTTTAATTAAATCCATGCGTTCTTTCAAGGTGCGTTTACGATAATTGTCGAATTCGGCCATCAGGCGCAAATTTTTATCGTTCAAATCTGCACATTTCTGTGTAAGTTCCTCTATTTGTTGTGCCGCAACGTCTGTATTTTCAGTTGTAATTTCTTGCTCTTGATTGTTAGTTGTTTCATTATCAACAATTTCTTGTTTTATCTCAGGAGCTTCCTCTGTATGTTTTTGTTTCTTCATATTTAAAATAAAAATATAACTCTGTTTGGTTTGCCTGCGTGCATCAATAATTTTGCCATTCGTTCAAATTATTACTAATTGTCAGTAAATGTGGCAGAATGTCAGTTTTTAGTAATTGAAGTTTTTACATTCTGACAAGTTTCAATCGCACAAAGCATATAAATCGGCTCTGGGATTTACAATAAGCAAAGGGATAAATGATTTTCTGATTAAATGCTGTTCGCGAGGTCCGAAAAAAATGTCATCCAATCCATATTCACGCGAAGCAGTTACGATAATCAATCCAGCTTTCAATTCAATTGCCTTATTTACAGCTTCTTTATCCACTTTAAAACTATCACCTTTAGCTTTTTCAACCAGTACTTTCAGGTCAAATTTATTAAAAAGTTCCTGCATTCGTACTACGTTAGTTGCCGCTTTTGTTCCGTAATCATTGGCTTGCAGTATATGAATTTCCGAATTGCAAAAGCGCCCAAAAGCACTCGCAAACTGTGCTTTTTTTAGCTCTTCTTCTAAAAAATTGACCGGTAGAAGTATTTTTTCGGTAAGGAGCTTTTCAAACGAGTTTTTATACAGCATGTATGGAATACGTAACTCGCGGCATGCATTCAGCAGTTGTTGTATTTTACGTGCTCTGTTTTCAATAAGTTGGATAAATAAAAATGAAACTTCATTTTGTTCACAATAAGCATTGAGTTGATTTAAACAAGTAACAAAATCTGCAATAGCATACTCCTTACCAAGCATTTTGGCAAGTAGTAAGGTACTTTCTTCTAATACCTGCGAAGTGTTTTAATCCTGAATTATTGTTAAAACCATTATTCCTGAAAATAAACACGTTTAACACGACGAGAAACACTTGTGAGTATCTCGTAGGAAATAGTTTTGAGCCAACCTGCAACTTCACTGATAGTGAGGTTTTCGCCAAAAATCTCAACTTTATCACCTTCAGCAGCTTCAATATCCGTAATATCCACTGTAATTAAATCCATCGACACATTGCCTATCACTTTGGCTCGTTTGCCATTAATTAACACTTCGCCCACACCATTGCTTAGTTTGCGATCGAAACCATCGGCATAGCCAATTGGCAAAATGGCGATTCTTTTTTCTTTGTCAACAATGCCTTTGCGACTGTAACCAACTGTTTCGCCGGCATTGATCGTTTTTATTTGTAAAATAATGGTTTTAAGTGTACAAACCTGTTGCAAATTGACTTCTGGAAGGACACTAATGCCATAATGGCCAATGCCCAAACGCACCATATCAAACTGATATTCGGGGAAGCGCTCTGTTCCGGCCGAGTTTAAAATATGACGCATAATATGATGCGAAAATGATGCCTTAATTTTATCGGCACATTGTTGAAATACAGTAACTTGCTGTTTCGTAAAACCATCGAATTTTTGTTCGTCGGCACCTGCCAAATGCGAAAATACCGAATGAATTTTTACCTGTTGTTGATTGCGAAGTATAGTAACGAGGTTTTCCATATCAGCCTCTTCGAAGCCGAGACGATGCATGCCGCTATCTATTTTCAGATGGATTGGATAATCTGTAATTCCTTGTTTTTCGGCAGCCGATATAAAGCTCTTTAACAAGCGAAAGCTATAAATTTCGGGCTCCAAATTATTGTCGAAAATCAATCCGAAGCTGCCTTGCTCTGGATTCATTACAGCTATCGGTATGCGTATGCCTTCGCGGCGTAGTTCGGCACCTTCGTCGGCTACAGCCACGGCTAAATAATCGCACCTGTGGTGTTGGAGCGTACGCGCTACTTCTACAGCGCCACTACCATAAGCAAATGCTTTTACCATGCACATTACCTTGGTTTCGGGGCGAAGTTTGGAACGAAAATAATTCAAATTGCCAACTAATGCATTCAAATTTACTTCTAAAATTGTTTCGTGGGCTATTAGTTCCAGCTTTTCAGAAATTGTTTCGAACTGAAAATTGCGCGAACCTTTGAGCAAAATCACTTCGTTTTGCAATTCATGAAGCAATGGCGATTTCAGAAAACTGTCGGTATCGGCAAAAAAAGCATTGTTTATGAACGAAAATTGTTCGGCATGGCGCGAAATTTCAGCACCAATACCTACAAATCGCTGAATATCTTTGGTGCGAATCAAATCACTTACAGTGGCGTATAAATCAGTGCCCGATTGTCCGCTTTGCAAAATATCAGATAATATTAAGGTGCGATTAGTTTGCGTAGTAGTAGATTGCTGATTTAAAAAATCGAGTGCTATGCTGAGCGAATTCAAATCGGAATTGTAGCTATCGTTAATTATCAGACAGTTGCGAATGCCTTCTTTCATTTCGAGGCGCATACCAACTGCCTCTAATTGACTGATTTTATCGGAAATAATGCCATGCTCAAATTTCAGATACAACAACACTGCCACACATTGAAGCGCGTTTTCAATGGATGCTTCGTCGCTAAACGGAATTTCAATATCAAATTCCGCATGTTGATATTTTACATGTGCTTCTGCATTTTTAGCATGCTTTGCGATATTCGTAATTTGCATAACAGCAGATTCATTTTTTCCCCAACTAAATAACTTCCCTTTAAATCCGGATTGAACTATTGAAATTTCAACTACCTTATTATCAGAATTATAAATAATAACTTCAGCATTCTTAAACAGTTTGATTTTCTCGGCGCATTTTTGTCTCAAACTATTAAAATTTTCCTGATGTGCATCGCCAAGATTGGTAAAAATACCAATCGTCGGTTCGATAATCAGTTGTAATTTTTCCATTTCGCCACATTGCGAAATTCCCGCTTCGAAAATTGCCAATTGCGTTTGCTCATTCATACCCCAAACCGAAAGTGGCACGCCAATTTGCGAATTGTAACTGCGGGGCGAGCGCGTAATACGGTAATAGGTGTGAAGCGCCTGATACAACCATTCTTTAACCACTGTTTTGCCACTGCTACCCGTTATGCCAATTACAGGTACTTCAAACGCTGTCCGATGTGCTTTTGCCAATTGTTGTAATCCTTGTAAAGTATCATCAACTAACAAAAAAACAGCCTCGGTCATATCCGAAAACTCCGCTAAAATATCGCTAACTACAAAATAACGTAACTGTTGTCGGTACAATTCGCCAATGTATCGATGGCCATCATTTCGTTTCGATTTTATGGCAAAAAACAAGCTTTCGGACGGAAACGAAAGCGAACGACTATCTGTAAGCAGCCATTTTATATCTACTTGGGGTACATTTTGTTTTGCACCAATATGCTGAGCTATTTCTGCTAAAATCATATTTTTATTGTTTCTGTGGTTGAAATATTCTTTTTACTTGCGAAGTGATTTATCAGGATCTTCGTACGTGCGCTTTTCGATGGGAATTCTCAGCCATTCACGTTCGTTGCTGTCAATCAATTTCTCCGAAACCGACAGCGAATCCGAAACAGTATAAATTGAATATCCACCAATAATGGCCTTGCCGCACAACGTGGAGCGATTTACTAATCCGGCTAATCCATCATAATTAAGTAATGCATTTCGATGATAATGACCGTTTAAAACTACCTGAACATTGTATTTGCGTAGCAAGTCGGTCAATTCGAACCAATTGTCGACATCGCCTGTAAGTAAAGGATAATGGGTTGTTACAATTAGCGGTGTTTGTGGCTTTTGTTGATCCAATTCAGATTTTAGCCAAACTATATCTTGTTCTGCAACATGACCTACACCATAAGTAGAAATTGGAAAAGTTGAAAGTCCTATAAAATGTACACTTTTAAACGTAAACGAAAAACGATCGTAGCCAAATAAGGTTTTATAAACACGATTATCGGGTTTGCTTGCACGTACATCGTGGTTACCAAACGTTATGTAATAAGGCTTTTTTAGCTGATTCAAAAGCAGTTTTGCTTTGCACAGCGAAGCCGAATCACCATTTTCGGTTACATCGCCGCCAATGAGAATAAATTCAATAGCGTTGTTGCTATTTATTTCATTTATAGCAGCTAACAAATCGTTTGTTGGTTGTTCGTTATTAATATCGATATGCATATCGGTAATGAATGCAAACCGAAACGAATCGCTACAATAAGCGCTTAACTGAAAAATCAGTAACAGAGCAATTAAAAATTGTTTTGTCATTTTTTTTTGAAAAAATTATCGTGCAAAATTACAATATTAATTAAGGTTGCTTTCTATAATTGACCAAGCTATTTATTTGTAATTTATCAAATTAAAAAATTAAGCAAATTTTTATATGAATTGAACCGCAAAAGTACATAAAGAAAACAAAAGTAATAATTTTCGATATTGAAAATTCTATTTTCAATCTATAATATTTATTTTTTCTTCTTTTGT
>DYSC01000284.1 GCA_020726365.1 Porphyromonas sp. | reverse complement strand
CCTACAACTAAAGTATCACCGTAAAGAGAAACACTCCAACCAAACAAATCACTAGTAACTGGAGTTGGGTTGTTAATCGTTTGCTTTAATTGAATTTTAGAGATATCAGAATTTCTCGTTTGTTTATAAAGCTCAGGAAAATCAGACCTATTAAAAAATACCCCATCTGATATATCCAAATAGTCCGAATGTTTAAAATATTTTGATTTCTCTGTTATTTCACCTACCATTTATTTTCCTTTTAATGTTTTTAAAACTTTGTCTGTTGCTTGTATGTAAAATGTTCCTGATTCTGTCGGAGTGTAAACATACACTGAACCAGCATCAGCAGCGCCAGTGTTATCTAGGTGCGCCCCTACTACTAAAGTGTCACTATAAAGAGAAACACTATAACCAAAGTAATCACTAGCAACTGGAGTTGGGTTGTTAATAGTCTGTCGGAGAGTCCAAGTACTTCCTGAACGAACATAAAGATACACTGACCCAGCATTTGTGGCACCAGTGTCATCGTTGTATGCTCCTACAACTAAAGTGTCACCGTAAAGAGAAACACTAATTCCAAAGTAATCACTAGCACCTGGAGTTGGGTTGTTAATAGTTTGTTGGAGAGTCCAAGTACTTCCTGAGCGAACATAAACATACACTGAACCAGCATCAGCAGCACCAGCGTCATCACCGCGTGCTCCTACGACTAGAGTGTCACCGTAAAGAGTAACACTAATACCAAAGTAATCACTAGCACCTGGAGTTGGGTTGTTAATAGTTTGTTGGAGAGTCCAAGTACTTCCTGAGCGAACATATACATACACTGAACCAGCATCAGTAGCACCAGTGTCATCAGCGTATGCCCCAACTACTAGAGTATCACCGTAAACGGAAACACTAATACCAAACTGATCACCAGCAACTGGAGTTGGTTCGTTAATTTCTTGTTGGAGAGCCCAAGTACTTCCTGAGCGAACATAAACATACGCTGACCCAGCATCAGTAGCGCCAGTGTCATCACCGTGTGCTCCTACAACTAAAGTATCACCGTAAAGAGAAACACTCCAACCAAACAAATCACTAGTAACTGGAGTTGGGT
>DYSC01000283.1 GCA_020726365.1 Porphyromonas sp. | reverse complement strand
CGTCCACAATTTGGTGAACGCAAACCGTATATAAATCGCGGTGAAGATAGTGGAACACCTCGCATGCGACCACGCAAAAATTCATTTAATACTGCTGATAATCCAAACAGCGAGCGTAAATTTACCATAAAAAATATAGGCGATAGCCAGTTGACTGAGTTTGTTGAATACCGTTTCGACAATCAGAACGAAGCTAAAAACTTCCGTAAACCTTTGCGTAAACGTGATGGTAACTACGACCCGAATGCAAAATACAGCGCTAAAAAGCGTACTGAATTCCAAAAAAGCTATGTAGATTTAACAAAGCCTGTTCGACTAAATAAATTTTTAGCCAATGCCGGTATTTGTTCACGTCGCGAGGCGGATGAATATATACAAGCCGGTGTTATTTCGGTTAACGATGTAATTGTTACCGAATTGGGTACAAAAGTGATGCACAGCGATAAAATTATGTTCCACAATCAACCCATTCGGTCGGAACGTAAAGTATATTTGTTGCTCAATAAACCAAAAGATTGCGTTACCACTTCGGAAGATACACACGATAGATTAACGGTGCTCGACTTGGTGAAAAATGCTTGCAGCGAACGTATTTATCCTGTTGGTCGACTCGACCGCAATACGACGGGTGTAATTTTGCTTACAAACGATGGTGATTTGGCTTCGAAACTTACGCATCCAAAATACGAAAAGAAAAAAATATACCACGTAGCACTCGATAAACCGCTCGAAGCTCCTGATTTTGAATCAATTCTGGGTGGTGTGGTGCTTGATGATGGTAAAATTGCTGCCGACTCGCTCGAATTTGTAAAAGATGGCGATATGAAACAGGTGGGCATCGAAATTCACTCGGGTCAAAACCGTGTTGTACGTCGTATTTTTGAAAAGTTGGGATACAAGGTAATTCGTTTAGACCGTGTGTATTTTGCTGGTTTAACCAAAAAGAGTCTGCCACGCGGAAAATATCGCTTCCTGAACGAACGCGAAATAAATATGCTTAAAATGGGTGCTTACGAATAAGTATTGCTTTATTCAATATAAAAAAACTCTGCTGAATAACAAATTGGCAGAGTTTTTTTATATCAA
>DYSC01000282.1 GCA_020726365.1 Porphyromonas sp. | reverse complement strand
TACTGATGAATCAGATGATACTGATGAATCAGATGAATAGGTTCGGTGATCCCCAGTGGGGATAAGAAAGATTTTTTTGAAAGGAATACTGTAATGTCGTATAAAAAAAGTTCGGTGATCCCCAGTGGGGATAAGAAAGAGGTATCATAAACGATGTAAGAAAAGCTAAAAAGGTTTCAGGTTCGGTGATCCCCAGTGGGGATAAGAAAGGTTGGAGGGGCAATCATGTCTTATACCTTACAGATACACAAGTTCGGTGATCCCCAGTGGGGATAAGAAAGGTCCATAATGCACCAAGCGAGACCTTGGTAGCCCTGATATAGTTCGGTGATCCCCAGTGGGGATAAGAAAGGGAAAGCTTTAAAGTGATTGAAGAGATCCGTGCTCAACACGCGATCGGTTCGGTGATCCCCAGTGGGGATAAGAAAGAGGCAGAATCAGCTTTGATCGAACACTTGTATTAACGTTCGGTGATCCCCAGTGGGGATAAGAAAGGGATGATAAAGAAAAAGGCTTAAAAATAATTGCTGAAATAGTTCGGTGATCCCCAGTGGGGATAAGAAAGTGATAGAGGAAGAGGACGTTATCTATTACGATAGACCGTTAGTTCGGTGATCCCCAGTGGGGATAAGAAAGACGTGCAGTAAATGCTGACGCAAAAATGCAGCAAGAGATAAAGTTCGGTGATCCCCAGTGGGGATAAGAAAGTCAACAAATAGTAGCATTCGGCAACAAAATGCTGGGTATAGTTCGGTGATCCCCAGTGGGGATAAGAAAGTTCTCTAATTACTATGACCCGGTCAGAAAAAAACTTCCTGAAGTTCGGTGATCCCCAGTGGGGATAAGAAAGACCGAGACAAAAAAGTTTTTTGCATAAGCTAATACGCTAAAAGTAGTTCGGTGATCCCCAGTGGGGATAAGAAAGAAACCTAAAGTAGAGGTAATAGCCCAAAATACTAAAAAAAGTTCGGTGATCCCCAGTGGGGATAAGAAAGCCTTGCAGAGACAGAAGGACTTATTGGTTTAACGGTGAGAAGTTCGGTGATCCCCAGTGGGGATAAGAAAGCCTATTTAAGTCCATCAGAT
>DYSC01000020.1:18422-25778 GCA_020726365.1 Porphyromonas sp. | reverse complement strand
TCATTTAACAAAAAATCCCCGCCTCAACAGAAGCAGGGGTTTATTAGCAAGTATTATTTTCAGCTAACTTATTTCCTTTCAATCCAATTCACTATCCATTCACCAACTTCGGTAGTCGAATAAGCTTTTTCATTATCAGCAATATCTTCGGTAACAACCTTTGCATCCATGCTCGCAGCTACAGCTTTGCGAATCAAAGCACTTTCATCCATCATACCAAATGCATACTCGAACATCAATGCAGCCGAAAGTATGGTTGCCAATGGGTTGGCAATATTTTTGCCGGCAGCTTGCGGATACGAACCGTGAATTGGCTCAAATACCGACGTATGAATACCTACCGAAGCCGATGGGAGCATTCCCAACGAACCGGTAATAACCGAAGCCTCATCGGTCAAAATATCACCGAAAAGATTTTCGGTAACCAACACATCAAAGCTTTTTGGCCATTGGATAATACGCATAGCGGCATTATCCACAAACATAAATTCTGTCTCAATATCAGGATACTGCGGTGCAATTTCCTGCCCAATCTGACGCCACAAACGCGATGTTGCCAATACGTTTGCTTTATCCACAATGGTTACTTTTTTATTACGTTGTCCGGCATATTTATAGGCTAAATGCAGAATACGTTCCACTTCTTCGCGGGTATAAACACAACTATCGTAAGCAGTATTGCCATCTTCGGAGCGACCCTGAGGTTTTCCGAAATACAAACCGCCTGTTAATTCGCGAATACACATAAAATCGGCTCCATCAACCAAATCAGCACGAAGCGGCGACTTATGTATCAAAGAAGGAAAAGTTGTAACCGGACGGATATTAGCATAAAGTCCTAAATCTTTTCGCATTTTCAGTAATCCTTGTTCGGGACGCACTTTAGCAGCCGGATTATTATCGTATTTTGGGTCGCCAATAGCACCAAAAAGCACAGCATCCGATTGCATACACAACTCGTGCGTTGCTTTTGGATAAGGTTCGCCCACCGCATCGATGGCACAGGCACCAACTATGGCATATTCGTAACTTAACACATGACCGAACTTTTTACATACTGACTTTGTTACATTCAATGCTTGTTCGACTATTTCGGGACCTATACCATCTCCCGATAAAACTGCAATTTTCAACGATTTACCCATTATTTTTTATATTTATTCTTGTTTAAACTATTTTTTATATTTTTGCAAACGTAAAACATATATCACATCTGATATTCTCTCAGTATTTATCCTTAAATCGTCATTTTTATGAACATGCTTCTTATTCCGGTTACCGCCCTTATGGGTACTGTAGCCCTGCTTATTTTAAAAAAAATTAAATCAAATAGTGTATTTAAGAAAGCACTGAAATTATTAATCCTACTTGGTTTTATCGTTGCTTTTGTAGTAATTGCCTACTATATGTCAGCATCAAAAGGATATTAATCTTTCTCCTCAATAATATTCAACATTTTTTCGGTAGCTTTGAGTGCCGAAACCGTTTGATCGCCGTCCAATCCACGCGTTTTAAATATCTTTTCACCAAATTTCCATGTAATAATTACTTGCACTATGGCATCTGTTTTACCTCCAGGAGGAATTACGACCTGATAATCCAATAATTCAGGGGTTGCTTTATCTAATTTTTTATACATTTTGTATAATGCTTTTGACAAAGCGTGGTATTGACCATCGCCTGCTGCTGTTTCTTCAAAAACGCTCCCGTTAATTTCTACTTTTACGCTCGCCATAGGACGCAACCCTTTCGACACGGTTAAGGAGTAATTGAGTATGCGGATAACTTTGCTCTCTTCATCGTTATTCACTACGTCCGAAACAATATAAGGCAATTCGTCGAGCGAAATAAGTTCCTTTTTATCCCCTAATTCGATTACGCGTTGCGTTACTTTTTTCATCAATTCATCATCGAGTTCGATACCGAGTTGTTGCAAATTTTTCAGAATACTTGCTTTTCCCGAATTTTTACCCAACGCATACAAACGCTCACGTCCGAAACGCTCGGGCAACAAATCGTTGTAATACAGATTCTTTTTATTATCACCATCGGCATGTATACCAGCCACTTGTGTAAACACATAATCACCGATTACCGGTTTATTGGCAGGAATCCGAACACCTGCATAGGACTCTACTAACCTACTTACCGAATTAATTTTCGACTCGTCAATTTTTGTTTTTATTTTCAATTGGTCGTGTAAAACCGCAACCACACTCGAAAGTGGCGCATTTCCGGCACGCTCGCCCAATCCATTGATAGTAACGTGCACACCATGAATACCTGCATTAACGGCTTCCATTACGTTTGCCACCGCAAGGTCGTAATCGTTGTGTGCATGAAAATCGAAATGCAATGCAGGATAACGCTCCAACATAATTTTACAAAATGCTGCTGTTTCGGTTGGATTAAGCACACCCAAGGTATCCGGCAGCATAAATCGCTTGATGGATTCATCTTTCAGATTATCAATCATATAAAACACATAATCCAACGAATTACGCATTCCGTTCGACCAATCTTCGAGATAGATATTTACATCAATATCCATTGCACGCGCATTGGCTAACACTTTTTTAATATCAGCAATATGCGTTTCGGGCGATTTTTTAAGTTGGTTCAAGCAATGGTTTTCAGAACCTTTGCAAAGTAAATTCAATACTTTACAACCGGTATCATTAATCCATTTGAGCGAATTGAGATCATCTACAAATCCTAACACTTCCAACTTTCGCAAAAAACCGTGTTCAAGTGCCCATTCGGCAACTCTACTTATCGATTTAAATTCGCCTTCCGAAATACGTGCCGATGCAATTTCGATGCGATCAACACCCAAATCTTCGAGTAAAACACGCGCTATGCTCAGTTTTTCCTGTGCCGCAAACGATACTCCCGATGTTTGTTCACCATCGCGGAGCGTGGTATCCATTATTTCTAACATAATTCTAATATGCTGATGTGATTAATGTGCCAATATGCCAATGTGATTAATGTGCCAATTCTAAAAATGATTTCTAATTTATTGGCACATTATCTTATTGGCAAATTATTTTCCCTTTTCGAAAGCCTCAATCAAATCTTTTTTACTCAACAAATAATCAATATCGTCCAATCCGTTCAGCAAACATTCTTTTTTATAGGCGTTAATAGCAAATGTTTCCGATTTTCCGGTTGCGTTATTGGTAATTGTTTGATTTTCCAAATCGATAGTCAGCGTTGTTTTGGCATCAGCATTTACCGATGTAAAAATCTCTGCTAAAAATTCTGCTGATACAACAACAGGTAAAACACCATTATTCAAAGCATTATTTTGAAAAATATCGGCAAAAAAGCTCGACACAACCACCTTAAATCCGTAGCCATCAATAGCCCAAGCAGCATGCTCGCGGCTCGAACCCGAACCGAAGTTTTTGCCGCCTACAAGAATTGACCCACTATAAGTAGGGTTGTTCAATACAAAATCAGCTTTAGGGCTACCATCTTTGTTGTAACGCCAATCGGCAAAAAGATTATCGCCAAAACCGTTTTTGTCAGTCGCTTTCAAAAAGCGCGCTGGTATAATCTGATCAGTATCCACATTCTCAATAGGAAGTGGAACAACTGTTGAAGTTAATGTTAAAAACTTTTCCATTTTTATTGTTATTTAGCACACGGAAAACACGGAGTAACTGAGTAACACTGTATTTTTTAGGCATCTAATTATTTAATTCTTTTCTATCATTCGTATAAATAACTCTTTTGAGTTCAGCTTTTTTCCCAAAATTCAACAGCAATCCAATTTCAATATCACATGCCTTTAAATAATTTATAAGCTGATATTCATGCTCTTTGCATATACTTTCAACGGCTTTTAGCTCCAGAATAACCTTACCCTCAACTACTATATCTGCATAAAAAACACCAACTACTTTTTGATTATAATATACATTAATAGGTTTCTCTGTTTCACATTTCAGCCCCATTGTTGTTAATTCAAGATACAATGCATTTTTATAAACTTTCTCTAAAAACCCAAAACCAAGTTTATAATGAACTATATAAAATGCATGTAGAATCTCGTCAGTTAGTTCTTTATATAACATAATTGTTAATTGTGTTATTCCATATTTTCCGTTTATTCAGTGTGCTAAGAACGCGGATCTGTGATACGACCTGTCACAGCTGCTGCAGCAGCAACAAGCGGACCTGCCAAAATAGTACGTGCTCCAGGTCCCTGACGACCTTCGAAGTTACGGTTTGATGTGGATACAGCATATTTACCAGCAGGAACTTTATCATCGTTCATAGCCAAACAAGCCGAACATCCGGGCTGACGCAAGGCAAACCCAGCCTCAGTCAAAATATCGTACAAACCTTCTTCACGAATTTGTTTTTCCACCATCCAACTTCCGGGAACCAACCATGCAGTAACGTTTTCAGCTTTCTTTTTGCCTTTTACAAAATTGGCAAAAACGCGGAAATCTTCGATACGTCCGTTGGTGCAACTTCCTAAAAACACATAATCGATAGCTTTTCCTTCTAACTTTTCACCCGCTTCGAAGCCCATATAATCCAACGACTTTTGATACGAAATATGTCCGGTCTCGTCAACCGATTCCAATGTTGGGATTGATTCTTTAATGCCCATTCCCATTCCCGGATTGGTTCCGTAAGTAACCATGGGTTGAATATCAGCAGATTCGAATACTAATTCTTTATCAAACTTAGCATCTTCGTCGGTTTTCAATGTTTGCCAGTAAGCTAATTTATTGTCCCATTCTTCGCCTTTTGGAGCAAATTCACGACCTTTTACATAATCAAAAGTAGTTTGGTCAGGCGCAATAAGTCCACCACGTGCACCCATTTCGATAGAAAGGTTACAAACCGTCATGCGTTCTTCCATGCTCATGGAGCGGATAGCTTCGCCGGCATATTCCACGAAATAACCTGTAGCACCGCCAGTAGTAAGTTTCGAAATCATGTAAAGTGCTAAGTCTTTGGCACTTACACCAGCACCCAATTTGCCGTTAAACGTGATTCGCATCGTTTTGGGGCAACTTTGCAAAATACATTGCGTTGCCAACACCATTTCCACTTCGCTGGTACCGATTCCAAAAGCGATAGTACCAAAAGCACCATGCGTAGAAGTGTGGCTATCACCGCAAACAATCGTCATTCCCGGTTGAGTAAAACCATTTTCGGGTCCGATAATATGTACAACACCATTTTTAGCATGTCCGAGTGGATAAAACAGCGGCATATTGAATTCGCTTGCATTTTTAGCAAACGTATCCAACTGATTGCGCGAGATTGGATCCTGAACTGGTTTATCCTGATTGATAGTTGGCGTGTTGTGGTCGGCAGTCATGGTTGTGAGCTCCGGACGAAAAACTTTCAGTCCGCGAGCACGAAGTCCGTTAAAAGCCTGTGGGCTTGTTACTTCGTGGCAAAAATGACGGTCGATATACAACTGTGTCGGTCCGTTTTCGACCAATGATACCACGTGGGCATCCCAAATTTTGTCAAATAATGTTTTCATACTTCGTAGACGGCGGACAACAGATGACAGACAACAGAAAAGAAGCTCTGTCTATTGAAACTGGAATTCGCACTTCATTTTTTATATTATTCTTTATTTTTATTTTTTAGATATTTAATAAACATAGCATCTGACCCATAATCGAACCCTTCAGCAATATTATTCATAACAGAAACAGCAGCTCTTTGAATCTGAGTCTTTGAATCCAAAATCTCTCATGTTTTCAGCTAAATCATAAATCTGATTTGCAAAAACTCTCGCTTCCTACCAAATTCTCAAATCCTCAAAACTCTTCATCTCTTCTGTCTTTTCTGTTTTCAGTCGTCAGTTGTCCGTTGTCTTTACTTTACAAACTGATTTATTGCATTGATATATGCTTCGACGGATGCTGCAACAATATCGGTATTTGCACCAAAACCATAATATACAATTCCATCGTGTTCCACTTGCATGTGTACTTTACCAACATCGTCGCTTCCTTTGTTAATAGCCTGAATAGTAAACTCTTGCAGCGTCATGGTGCGATTAATAATTTTTTTCAATGCTTTGATGGCAGCATCTACCGGTCCATTGCCCGAAGCCGCAGCCTCGAATTTTTCGCCAGCAATAATCAAACCGATACTGGCAACAGCTTGAATTCCAACACCCGAAGTAACCTGTAAAAAATCAAGTTGAATACGTTGCTTTTCGGTACGTCCTTTTCCAGCCAATAACAATACATCGTCATCGTTAATGTCTTTCTTTTTATCAGCTAATTTCAGGAATTCCTCGTAAATTTTATCCAATTGTTCACCTTCAACATTTACACCCAGCACACCCAAACGATGTTTAAGTGCAGCACGACCGCTACGGGCAGTCAGTACAATCGAGCTTTTGTCGATTCCCACATCTGTTGGGTCCATAATTTCGTAGCTCTCGCGATTTTTCAGCACACCATCCTGATGAATACCCGAAGAGTGCGCAAATGCATTTCGTCCAACAATTGCTTTATTTGCCTGAACCGGCATATTCATCAAACCGGAAACCATACGACTTATGCCATAAATCTCTTGAGTATTGATTTGTGTTTCAATATTCATTGATTTGTGACATTTCAATATCATAGCAATTTCTTCCAACGATGTATTTCCGGCACGTTCGCCAATACCATTAATCGTTACTTCCACCTGACGAGCACCGCTTTGAACACCGGCAATGGTGTTGGCAGTTGCCATGCCCAAATCGTTGTGGCAGTGTGTAGATAGGATAGCATTGTGTACGCCATTCACATTATCCATCAGAAATTTAATTTTCTCTCCATATTCCCAAGGTAAACAATAACCTGTTGTGTCAGGGATGTTTACAACCGTAGCACCGGCTTTAATAACTGCTTCAACCACACGCGCTAAATAAACATTGTCGGTACGACCGGCATCTTCGCAATAAAACTCCACATCTTCCACATACTTTTTAGCATGCTTTACGGCAGCCACCGCACGTTCCAGAATTTCGTCCTGTGTGGAATTAAATTTGTGTTTGATGTGAAAATCGGATGTTCCAATTCCGGTATGTATGCGTTTGTTTTTGGCATACTTAAGTGCCTCAGCAGCCACATCAATATCTTTTTGAACGCCACGTGTCAAAGCGCAAATAGTGGGCCAAGTAACGGCTTTCGATATTTCGACTACCGAATTAAAATCTCCCGGACTTGATATCGGAAACCCCGCTTCGATGACATCAACACCCAATCTTTCGAGCGCTTTAGCTACCTGAATTTTTTCAATAGTGTTCAACTGACAACCGGGAACCTGTTCGCCGTCGCGTAATGTAGTGTCGAAAATAAATAATCTATCCATAAT
>DYSC01000020.1:0-18322 GCA_020726365.1 Porphyromonas sp. | reverse complement strand
GAACCTGTTCGCCGTCGCGTAATGTAGTGTCGAAAATAAATAATCTATCCATAATTATAAGCCCCCTAACCCCCTAAAGGGGGAATTACCCAAAATAATCGGAGGCATGGGTAATATTATATAATCAATAATTAGTTTTTTATCTCTTTATTCCCCCTTTAGGGGGTTAAGGGGCATTTCTAAAAAAAGCCTTCTGCACCGTAGTGAGAAGGCTTTAAATTATACATTGTAATAACTACATACCAAACTCACTTCTACTTGTTTTGCAAGAGAATAATAATACCAAGTAGAAGAATATGTAGAAAATTGTTATTCATCGCTGTTTTTTATTTCGCTGCAAAGATAATTTATTTTTCCAAGCCCACAAAACGAAATGTAATTTTTTTGATTATTTTACTTTCATTTTTGAAGTTTTCGTTCAAATAAATTTATAGTATAAACAAAACGCTTTTAAAAAAGTTCATTCCACCTTACATAAATAAAACTTTATAAAATGATATAAAATCATAATTTTAATATTCCGTACCACGTATTTGTTTCAATTTAAAGCGGAATTTGCCCATTTGGCTTACAAACAAGCCAAAAACGGTAATGGCGATTCCGCTTATTTTCAACCCGTTCAGTTGCTCATCTAACAGCCACCATGCCAATACGGCCGTAAAAACAGGAATCAGATTCACAAACACATTGGTGCGCGCAACGCCAATTTTACGAACTACTCCCGCAAAAAGCACAAAAGCTATAACTGACGCAAAAACAGCTAACATAAACAGCGCAAAAAGTCCGTCGGAAGTGATTTTATCTATGGTAAATGTCGAAAAATCGATGATAAAAAAAGTAGGAATAAAATAAATCAAGCCCACTAAACTTTGATAGAAAATAACATTTATGGTGGAATAATGGGTGGAGATTTTACGCAAAGTGGTGGTATAACTCACTGCCGAAAAAACAGCCAAAAACATCAGCACAATTCCCCACGGATTGGCAGCAAAGCCGCCTTTAGGCTCGTAAATAACCAGAAAAACTCCAGAAAGTGATACCAAAATTCCGACAATATTAGCAAAAGAAATCTTTTCTTTTAACAAAAAATAAGCCAACACGGGAGCAAAAAGCGGAATGGTAGAAATTATGACCGATGCCAACGTGGATTCAACTATGGTGAGTCCGTAGGTTTCGCCAATGTAGTACATAAAAGGTTCGAAAAAAGCCAACAGCAAAAACCATTTCACATCTTCTCTGCGCATAAGCTGAAACCTGCCAGCCAATTTCGACACCAAAAATAGCAATACCGATGCAATGACTAATCGTAATGTTACCAACGTTACAGGCTGAAACGAAAGGATAGCCTGCTGCGTCCATATAAACGAAAACGACCAAAACAACATCGCCAAACTTATTGCACCATATAATTTTACTTTCTGCATAAACCTTTCGAACCTTATGAACTTTTTAACTTTAAAACCTTTACAAACCAAATTACGACATACGACCTTTATAATCTTCGTACCCAAACTCACGTATCAACTTAAACTCATTTTCTTTAGTCCAAATACCGATACTCGGATGCGAAACTCCGTTGAACATATTGGTTTTCACCATGGTATAATGAATCATATCTTCGAAAACAATGCGGTCGCCTATCTTCAACTCTTCGTCGAACGACCACGAACCGTAAAAATCGCCTGAGAGGCAACTGTTTCCACCCATTCGATACGTTGGTTTTCCTGAAACAGCATCCGTAGCGCCTACAATAGCCGGTTTGTACGGCATCTCAAGGCAATCGGGCATGTGGTTAGAGAATGAAACATCGAGCATAGCGGTTTTAATTCCTTTATTTTCAACAATATCAACAACCGATGACACTAACACTCCTGTGCGCCACGCAAAAGCACTTCCGGGTTCCAATATCAACTTCAAATGAGGATATTTAGCTTTGAAATTTTGCAGCAAGCTGATTAAATGCTCCACATCGTACCCTGCCTTTGTCATTAAATGTCCGCCACCCATATTCAGCCATTTCATCTGACTGAAAAACTTTCCGAACTTTTCATCCACAACATTCAATGTTTTCTCCAAATCGTACGAAGTAGATTCGCAAAGAGTATGAAAATGAAGCCCTTCAACACCATCGGGCAATGTGTCACCCAACAAATTAGCTACTATTCCCAATCGCGAACCCGGCGCACAGGGATTGTACAAATCGGTTTCCACATCCGAAAATTCGGGATTAATACGCAACCCACACGACACATTATAAAATTGTGTTTGTGGATAAAGTCGCTCAAACTGCGTGAGCGAGTTAAAAGTAATATGACTGCTGAGTTTTACAATTTCGGGAAATTCGCGGTCGGTATAAGCAGGTCCATACGTGTGCGCCAGACTGCCCATTTCTTCGAAAGCCAAACGGGCTTCGGACAACGAACTGGCTGTAGAATACGGAATATATTCGCACACAATGGGAAAAACACTCCACATAGCAAAGGCCTTGAAAGCCAGTATTATCTCCACTCCTGCCCGCTCTTTAACAGAACGAATAAGTTCCAGATTGCGGCGAAATGCCACTTCGTCGAGCACATAACAGGGAAAAGGTATTTTTGAATAATCCATTTATGATTAGTTTATAAAATTATGTGAAACATCTTAATTACGATTAATTCTATCCATTGCGCTCTACTCCATCTATTGCTCCCCTCGCCTCAAGGAGATGGGTTGTGGGTGAGATAGAGTTTATTTAATTTCTTTTGCGCCAAGCAGTTCCGACGACACTTCGTTCAGCCAGCCGGCTTGCTGAAAAACAGCTGATTGTATTTTTAAAAAGCGAATATTGGCTAACGATACAGGATTTCCGTTTAGGTCAACGGCATGATTTACAATATTATGATTGAATCCGGCAATAATATAACCTCCAAATCCGCCAAGATATACAATACGACTATCATCATCGGGATTTCCTACGAAAGCAGTTGATTCGGATGTCAATGCCAATACAGCATGTTGCCCCTGCGCATACACGTATCTGAACACATCACTGATATATAACGAATAATCTTCTTGCGGCTCAACTGGTTCGTCGCACGAATATAAGAATAGTAAGAAACACAAAAAAGAAAAGAAATCGCATTGATTTTTAATGTTGAAAAATGAAGACACAAAAGTACAAAAAAATAAGGCAACAGCAATTTTAAATTCTGTCACAAATAAGGTTTAACAACTTGTTAATAACTTTTTGGATGAAGTATGCTTTTTGCGAATGGAATATTCTACTTTTGCACTGTGGAAAAAATTTACGAACATATCGAAAAACTATTAGGGCGTAACGATTACGTCGTAGTACCCGGCTTAGGAGGTTTTGTATTGCAGCAACAGTCAGCTGCAATAATCGACAATAAATTAATAGCCCCACGTAAAACGATAGCATTCAATGCTTTAATGCATCATGCTGATGGATTATTGGTCATTGAAATTGCTCGCACCGAACGTATTTCTTACCGAATAGCACAAGAATTACTACAAGTTGAAATCAAACTTTTCAAAAAGCAACTACAAGTTAGTGGAAGTTTTGAATTCGGAAATTTTGGTGTTTTCAATCTCACCGATGAAGGCAATTATGTTTTTATCCCCAATACAAAAGCGGCATTTATTCCTTCAAATATCGGGGTAGTTGATTTACAGTTAAACGATTATACTAAACAACAACTTGTACCAATAAAACATAAATCGCTTTCGACAAAAAGTATTTTGCGCTATGCAGCTGTTTTTGCTTTGTTAATAAGCCTTATGTTTGTTTCAGAACAGCATCCCGACCGTAGCAGAACACAATCGGCAGCTATCGTAAGTTTGAGCAAACTAACAACGGTAGCTAAAACTCTAACAGATACAATCGCAATAGCCGATACTACCTCGCAGCAAGCCCCACAGCCTACAAAAGATGAAATGACAATCAACACGAAGGCGTACCATGTAGTTGTTGCCAGCATGCCTACACAGCAATCGGCCGAGGATTATTGCAAACAATTGAATGAATTAAATTTCCCTGCAGCAAAGGTTTTAGAACCTGTAAAAACATATCGGGTTGCCATTAAGTCGTTCACCGACAAAGAAGAAGCAATTCGCTATATGGAAAATCTGCGTACCACTGATGAGCGATTCAGTACGGCGTGGGTACTTTGCAAAAAGTAAAAACAAAACAAATTATCACTTCAGTATTGCGGGCAAAAGAAAAATAGTTATCTTTGCACCCGCTAATAGTAAAAACATGCGGCTGTGGCGTAATTGGTAGCCGCGCCAGACTTAGGATCTGGTGCCGAGAGGCGTGGGGGTTCGAGTCCCTTCAGCCGCACGAAAAAATGGCTGTCTCAATTTGAGACAGCCATTTTTTTGTGCGTGGCATCATTTCAATACTCTCTTGTTCCAAATATCGAACTTCCAATTCGAACCATGGTACTTCCACATTCAACAGCAATCGGAAAATCTTCCGACATGCCCATCGAAAGGTCTTTAAATTCAGAACTTTGATTAAAATAAGACGATTTAATTCGGTCGAAAATGGATTTTAAATGTTCAAACTCGCTTTTTACCTGCTCATTATCTTTGGTAAAAGTTGCCATTCCCATTAAACCACAAAATTGCACAGCTGGATAACGCTCTAATCCCCCACTTTCAAAAAATTGTATTAACTCCGGTTCGTCGAAACCAAATTTTGTTTCCTCCTTTGCAATGTGTACTTGCAACAAACAATTTACTTTTCGACCAATTTTAGCTGCCTGTCTATCAATCTCTGCTACTAATTTTTCCGAATCAACGCCGTGAATTAAACTCACATAAGGAACAATATGTTTCACTTTATTTGATTGTAAATGACCAATAAAATGCCACTGAATATCTTTTGGTAGACGTTCGAATTTACCTGACATTTCCTGCACTTTGCTTTCGCCATACACACGCTCACCGGCAGCGTAAGCCTCCAAAATGGCTTCGTCGGGATGAAACTTGGAAACACATACCAATCGAACATGCGTTGGTAGTTGTTTTCGAACGTTTGCAAGGTTGTTAACTATAGACATTTTTTAGTTTAAAAAATTGATAGTTGATAATCAGAAAACTTAACTCATAATTCGTAATTCAAAACTCCCCCTATTCCGATTTCTCAAACTTATATACATCCATAATGGTCGTTTCGGCGATCGAAGCCACTTCATAATCGGCCATTGTACCACTCATTCCCTTCAGCAATCCGTCCAATGCACTTTTCATATCCGAAGCCTGTACCATCATGGTATTTGCAGTACGCTTTTCAGCACCCTTTTCTTCATCGATTGTAATAAAATTTACACGTGAACGATACCACTTATCTCCATTTTCGTCAAAAAACATTTCGCTGATTTTAGTACGCTTGATGTTAGCCACCTGAAATTCGCCACTTATAAAAGGCTTCATTTCTTCAATAATACGCGACTCGGCTTCGGTAAACGATAATGCATCAACCAAATACCCCTGACTAACTTTTACAATATTGCCATCGTCGGCAGTTTTTTCGTACTTCACTTTACATTCGAACCAAGTGTGCATATTTTTTTGTTTTAATTTTTTATTTGAGTTGCAAAGATACAATCTTTTTTGTGAATGAATTTTGCTTTAAACACAAAAAAAGGACAATTTCCTGAAAAGAAAATTGTCCTATATCTTTATTGATATTCGAAAAGAAATTATTTATTCGATCGAGGCAAGAAAATATTTATATGAGCCTGTAACAAACTTTATTTCTAAACTTTGAATTTTGTTATTATCGATATAAGCAATGATAAAGCATTTTTTATGTCCGGGGCAAACAGAACTCAAACGAATTACTTTACCATTATCGCTATTAGGAATTTCGCTTATTAATTGTAGGTCGAAACAATGATCTGGAATATTAGAAACTTTAAGTATATGATTATCAATATCCATTTCCACATCTACATTCACTTCTTTGGCCTCTCCATATGGATATGCATCGCTTCGGGTAGCAAATTTTACTGCTTTCGAAACATACAGTTGTGCATTTACCAATTGAATTATTAGCAGAGCGAAAAGAATTATTACACTCGATTTCATAACTCAAAATTTATTATTTTATCTTTTCATTAAATATTCGTCAAATTATATTCCAATCTATAAAAATCTATAAATCAACATGATATAAATCTGTATATATTCATTAACGAACAATTTCTTCGAAAACAAAGACTTCTTTTCGAAGAATCAACTAGTATTAAACTTTTTACTCTATTTAATTCTAATCTAAAACGAAATTTCAACTACATATAATACAAAAAATCAATCACTGATCGATAAAGTTAATTCTGATTTCAATTACATTTTTATGAAGCATCATTTTCTCGAATTTCGGGTCGTCGTATTTTTCCACTAATTGTTTTAGGTAATACATCTACAAATTCGATAATACGGGGATATTTATAAGGCGCAGTTACGGATTTCACATGTTCCTGAATTTCATAAATCAGATGATGGTTTGCTTTAGCCGAAACACCTTCATGTGTCAATAAATCAATGTCGTAGTGAGGATTAGGCAATCCCATAGAACCCTGCTTTGGCGTAGTCCATGGTGATGTAAAAATGGACAAAGTAGTTTCGCTTTGCCCGTAGCCTTCTTTGAGTTCGATGCCGGTTAGTTTCAAAAATTGGTCGTAAACAAAAACACAAGCTCCAACTATCCACTGACCGTACAGTTTACCCCAAACAGCTTTGAGCCAACCTGTATCGGCTATGGTTAGGTGCAAACTGTTAGGATGTATTTTTTGCCAATATTTGGCTGCAACTATATGTGCCAAAGGATAAATACAATCGAGCATTACCATTTTGGGATTACCCGTTGTACCCGATGTAAAGCTGATAATTAGAGGATCGTCGTTTCTGTTTACGTTCGCTATTTTTTCAAAAGGTTTTGCATTTGCAATGCCCTGATGAAAATCGAGCCAGCCCTCAAGAACTACTGTACCCACGGAAATACACATCTCCACAGTTGGCGATTCGGACAACGAATCGTTTATATGATTCAAAATTACTTCTTCACCAACGGCAACAATGGCTTTAATATCAGCTGCATTATTGCGGTAAATAAGGTCTTTTTTCGGCAAACGTAAATTCGCTACATTCACCCTTATCGTTTGTCCAGAGAAGGACTCTTTTTGTTGGTTTATTTGTTGCCCACTCGTCAACAATATCATATCCAAAATTAAAATTTTCAGGAATGTTAAGTTGGTAATTTCTTTTGAAATCTTCAAAATCCTTGAAGATTGTTTGTGTCAGAAACTTTTTAATCATTGCATTTGTTTTTATTTTTTACAAAGGAACAAAACATGTAAACAAGGAGCAAATCATAGGGATATTCTTCTCATTTGGGACAAAAATTTCTAATTTGGGATTAAATATTTTAAAAATCAAATCTATTTCGTTTAAGTTTTGTATCTTTGCACACATAATGAAAATGTGGAAAGATTTGGACTGCTTGCAACCACTGAAAAAAATGCTAAATTGCTAACATGTTTTCCACTTTTGCTAAGTCCTGCCCATTTTTTCCCATCTTCTTTTTTCAAACTTCTAATTTTAAAAAAATGGGATATTTATTTTCATCCGAATCAGTGTCGGAAGGACACCCCGACAAAGTAGCCGATCAAATTTCTGACGCTATTCTCGATAATTTTTTGGCACTCGATGCCACATCAAAAGTGGCTTGCGAAACTTTAGTTACCACCGGACAAGTTATTTTAGCCGGCGAAATTAAATCAAACGCTTATATTGATGTTCAGTCGGTAGCGCGCCGTGTAATTAATCGAATTGGCTATACCAAAGGCGAATACATGTTCGATGGTAACTCCTGTGGCGTACTTTCGGCATTGCACGAACAATCTGGCGATATAAATCGCGGCGTGGAACGCGAAGACCCAATGAATCAAGGTGCGGGCGACCAGGGAATGATGTTTGGCTATGCTAGCAACGAAACCAAAAACCTGATGCCAATAGCTTTGGATTTATCACATGCATTAGTACAGGAATTAGCTGCAATTCGCCGCGAAGGTAAGGTAATGACCTACCTCCGCCCCGACTCAAAATCGCAGGTAACCATTGAGTACGACGACAATAACAAACCTGTAAAAGTAAATACAATAGTTGTATCTACTCAGCACGACGACTTTGTAAAACCGTCGGAAAATAAAACCGAAGTTGAAGCTGACAATGAAATGTTAGCCAAAATCCGTCAGGATGTAAAAGAGTATTTAATTCCACGCGTAAAAGCATTGGACACACAATTTGCCGAATTATTTGCCGACGATTATGTGCTACATGTAAACCCAACAGGTAAGTTTGTTATTGGAGGACCTCACGGTGATACCGGACTTACAGGTCGAAAAATTATTGTAGATACTTATGGTGGCAAAGGTGCACATGGTGGCGGTGCATTTTCGGGAAAAGACCCCTCGAAAGTAGACCGTTCAGCTGCCTATGCAGCTCGTCATATTGCTAAAAATATAGTAGCAGCTGGTATCGCAACCGAAGTATTGGTGCAAGTAGCTTATGCCATTGGGGTAGCTAAACCAATGAATATTTACGTCAATACGTATGGCACAGCTCAAATTCAACTTAGCGATAGTGAAATAGCTACAAAAATTGAAAAACTTTTTGACATGCGACCAAAAGCTATCGAAAATCGCTTACAACTTCGAAATCCAATTTACGAAGAAACTGCTTCGTATGGTCATGTAGGACGTACTCCCGAAATTAAAACAAAAACTTTCAAAGATGGAAATGGCAATGAATTCACCAAAACAGTAGAGCTTTTCACTTGGGAGAAAACGGATATGGTGAATGCCATTCGTCAAGAATTTTCAATTTAAAAACTCAATAAAAAAAGCTGTAGATTATTCAACAGCTTTTTTTATACCTACATTTTAATATGCCGCAAAAAATTGGTATTTTTGTATCCGTTTTCTGGATAAAAAATATGAAAATTAAAAAACGCCTTTTCCTGTTTTCTTTCATTTTAATGATAGTTTCATTAGCTAAAGCATCGCCTTATGATTCAATTTCGACAAAATATACAAACGATGAATTTACAACTTTTTGTCAATTAAGCCTTTCGGCCAACGACAGCATTACCAACGAAGTTGTTAATCTGTTTGTAAAACAGATGTGTAACGATATTAGAGGATTATTCAAATGGGGGCTCAAAGGAATGGGATTAGCAAACGAAGAAGATGAATTGATTCTTTTCGATTTCAAGCAAACCCGATACAACAAACAAACAGGTATTATTAAAGGTATTGGCGATGTACATGTTAAAGGAATTACAACTTTTAAAGACCTAAGCGTGGACACCAAATTAACACAACGAAACTTTAAAGGTGGACAGCGAGAAGTACGTTTGGATTTAGCTTCACCAAACCTATTTATCCGAAGTTTAAGAGGCTCGTTTTATTTTTCGCCAAAAGGAAACAACAAAACAGCTTATTTACAAATATTTACAAATGTTCGGTTTGCATGGTTTTTCGATGTTTTTGTTACACAAAAAACGTATAAAGCTATTTTGGAATGGCGCATAAGGCAAATGCTCAAAAACATGAAAGAAGAGTCGGAAAAACGAACGGAAATGATGAGATGATATGGTGATGCGATAATGTGTCCCGATAGATATCGGTGGTGATGATACAAAAATTTTCATCTTATAAACTTTAAGAACTTTATAAACTAAAAATAAAAATGGCTGAACAAACGCTTTTAGAAAAACTCGAAGGATTGCAACATAAATTTGATGAGATATCGACATTGATTACAGACCCCTCGGTTATTTCTGATCAAAAACGCTTTGTGAAACTTAACAAAGAATATCACGATTTGGAACTCATTTTGGGAGCCAAAAGTGAATACGAACTTGCATTGGCACATTTAGCCGAAGCGAAAGAGATTTTAGATACCGAAAACGATCCCGAAATGCGCGAAATGGCAAGAGCCGAAGTGGACGAAATTGAGCCGCGCATACCCGCAATGGAAGAGAATATCAAACTACTCTTAATTCCGGCCGACCCTGAAGATAATAAAAATGCCATTGTCGAAATTCGTGGAGGAACAGGCGGTGACGAAGCGGCAATTTTTGCCGGTGATTTGTTTAAAATGTATGTAAAATACTGCGAAACAAAACGATGGAAACTTGAAATTACAAATATAAGCGAAGGCACCTCTGGTGGATACAAAGAAATTATTTTCACTGTATCGGGCGAAAATGTATATGGAACATTAAAATACGAATCGGGCGTTCATCGTGTACAGCGCGTTCCTCAAACCGAAACACAAGGACGTGTACATACTTCGGCAGCTACTGTGGCGGTTCTTCCCGAAGCCGAAGAATTTGATATTGACATGAAGGAATCGGATGTACGTGTGGATACTTTTTGCTCATCGGGAGCTGGTGGACAATCAGTTAACACAACTTATTCGGCTATTCGATTGGTACATATCCCTACCGGAATTACCGTTCAATGTCAGGACGAAAAATCGCAACACAAAAACAAAGCGAAAGCAATGATTGAATTACGTTCGCGTATTTATGCTATCGAACATCAAAAATATTTGGACGAAATTGGCTCGAAGCGCAAAACAATGGTTTCGACCGGCGACCGTTCGGCAAAAATCCGTACCTACAATTATCCGCAAGGACGCATAACCGATCATCGCATAAACTTTACCATTTATAATCTAAATGCTTTTATGAATGGTGATATTCAAGGTGTTATCGACCAACTGATAGTAGCTGAAAATACCGAACGAATGAAAGAAAGTGAACTGTAAAACTAATGATTAATGATAAATGATTAATAGGTAAAGAATTAAAGGAAATAAAAGAAAGATGAAGCCGATATTTGACAAACGCATATTTTGGGACGTTAATTTCGAGAAACTCGATATTGATGCCAAAGCTGATTTTGTTATTGCTCGCGTATTCGAATGGGATGATATTTAAGATATTCGACAATGCAGAAGGTATTATGGGGATGAGAAAATAGAGAAATATTTATTAAAAGTAAAATTTTTACCTGAACACACTATGATTTTTGCAGCTGCTATTATTGATAAAGATATAACCGAATTTACAATACAAAACCAACTTCAACCCCCCGCAATTTATCCCTATTCTTATATCGGGAGGGGTTGAGGGCTGTCTAACTTTAAAACATGACAAAACAAGAATTATTTGAAAATATTCAACGCAAAAAATCATTTCTTTGCGTTGGACTTGACACTGATGCCACTAAAATCCCTGAGTTTCTGTTCGACGAGTCGGAAGATCCGATTTTCGCATTTAACAAAGCTATAATCGATGCTACAGCCGACCTATGTGTGGCTTATAAACCAAATTTGGCATTTTACGAAAGTTTAGGTTTGCAAGGTTGGGACGTGCTGGAGCGAACGGTAGAATATATCCGAACCAATTATCCCGATCAGTTTATAATTGCCGATGCCAAGCGTGGCGATATTGGGAACACTTCGGCCATGTACGCCAGCACATTTTTGGGTGTTATGGATGTCGACTCGGTAACTGTAGCACCCTACATGGGCGAAGACTCTGTAACTCCTTTCCTCACTTACGAAGGAAAATGGGTTACTTTATTGGCACTGACTTCAAACAAAGGAGCTTTCGATTTTCAGTTTATACGCGATGCCGAAACTGGTGAACGCTTGTTCGAAAAAGTACTTAAAACTTCGCTCAAATGGGGTACAGAAGATAATATGATGTATGTAGTAGGCGCTACCAAAGCCGAAATGCTAACCGATGTACGCGCTATTATTCCAGAGCATTTCTTACTGGTTCCAGGAGTTGGAGCGCAAGGTGGAAGTTTAGAAGAAGTTTGCAAATACGGTTTAAACAGTTCGTGCGGCTTATTGGTAAATTCTTCACGCCAGATTATTTACGCCTCATCCGAAAATGATTATGCCGATGCTGCCCGTCGCGAAGCCGCCAAAGTACAATCGGAAATGGAATTTATTCTAAAACAAAAAGACTTGATTTAATTTTAGCTATCTTTGTACAAATTCTATCCATTTTTTGCCCTTACGGGTAATAAAACAAAAAAATATGCGATTCGACGAACTACCTCTTTGCG
Organism: Porphyromonas sp.; assembly: GCA_020726365.1. Taxonomy (GTDB): domain Bacteria; phylum Bacteroidota; class Bacteroidia; order Bacteroidales; family Paludibacteraceae; genus Paludibacter. The sequence continues at coordinate 6,167 of DYSC01000020.1, read as the reverse complement.
AAGAAGTTCAGCAAGGTCTTGAGGCCATGAACTTTTCCGAAGCAACACCTGTTCAGGCAGAAACAATTCCGGTAATATTAGCAAAACGTGATGTAATAGCCTGTGCTCAAACAGGAACCGGAAAAACAGCTGCTTTTATTTTACCACTTTTGCACAATTTACAATCGGAGCAACATGCCGAGAACAAAGTAAATGCCATTATTATGGCACCTACCCGTGAGTTAGCACAACAAATCGACCAACAAATGGAGGGTTTTTCGTACTTCACAAGCTTCTCATCAGTAGCAGTTTATGGTGGAAATGATGCAACAGCTTGGGAAACCCAACGTCGCGGATTGCAAAATGGAGCCGATGTAGTTATTGCCACTCCCGGACGATTATTGTCGCATCTCAACCTCTACGAAATTGATTTCTCAGCCGTAAAATACTTTATTTTAGACGAAGCCGACCGTATGCTCGACATGGGATTTTTCGATGATATAATGCAGGTTGTAAACCGATTACCAAAAGACCGCCAAACCATAATGTTTTCGGCCACCATGCCGCCAAAGATTCGTCAATTAGCCAAAACAATATTGAACGAACCTTCAGAGGTAAAAATTGCTGTTTCACGACCACCCGAAAGCATTATGCAAACGGCTTATATTTGCCACGAATCTCAAAAACATGCTATTGTTCGCCATTTATTTGTTGAACAAACGCCGAATAAGGTGATTATTTTCTCGGGTTCGAAACTAAAAGTCAAGGAGTTAACCAAAACCTTCCGCCAAATGGGACTTTCGGTAGGCGAAATGCACTCCGACCTCGACCAATCGCAACGCGAACACATTATGCATGAATTCAGGAACAATCGCGTTAGCATTTTGGTAGCAACCGATATTGTTTCGCGCGGCATTGACATTGATGATATTTCGCTCGTTGTAAACTACGATGTGCCACACGATGCCGAAGATTATGTGCACCGCATTGGTCGTACAGCGCGCGCAAGTGCCGAAGGTATGTCTATCACCTTTGTTTCTACTGAAGAGCAATATAAATTTAAACTTATTGAAACGTTTTTAGAAAAAAGTATTTTTAAAATCCCTCTGCCTCCTGAAATAGGCGAAGCACCTGATTACGAACCTGAAAAGAACCGTTTCGGGCACAAAAAATTTGCAGCCGGAAAGGGACATTTGAAACGTAGAAAACCTGATACCAGACGGTAGAGACGGAGCGTGCTCCGTCTAAAGGAGCGTGCTCCGTCTAAAGGAGCGTGCTCCGTCTAAAAATTAGAAATTAGAAGGAATAAGAAAATCGTATGCAGTTAAATAAATCCACCATTTACCATATTGGTAACAGATTATTATTTTGGACACTGATTAATTTCACGTTCAACCTATTCGGATTATGGTTCAGCAAATTGGTATTAAAGGAAAATTTTATTTTTCTTGAAAGCATTCAGAATGAATTTGTTATACCCATACTTATCCAATCGCTGTTATTTGGCATTTGTTATGGCATTGCCTATATCTATCTAAAAAAAAAGGAATTAAGCTGGCTGGCATTCGGCGTATTTCAAATCATGACACTACATATAGCCTTTTTAAGCGGATTGAAGTTTACAGGAGGTATTCATTTCGAAACGTCCATAACACATGCCGGATTGCGCTATCTTGGTTATCAGGGACAGTATCTTATTGATTTTATTTTTACAAATAAACCGCTGAATGGAAACTTCGAAAACGGACTATTTAAGCCTGACAGCACAATGCTTTTTTATACAATTTGGGTATTTTCAACCAGTTTATACTTTGTAAGCATTTCGTGTATTAACGAAAAAACAGCATCTTTTTTCAACTCAAAAAAATTGGGTTCAGAAAATACGGACGTAATAATTAACGAGAATTAAATCCTACTTTCAAGCAAATACAAGTCCAATTTTAGGCTTTTTTTACTTTTGCAACATCAAATAAAATTATTAATTTATCAAATTATATTGTTATGAAAAAATATAGCTTATTAATTCTTGCTTTAGTATCGTTTACAGTACTTTTGGCTCAAAAACCAATTATTTCATTTGAAAAAACGACCCATGATTTTGGAAAAATCAACGAAGAAGACGGCAAAGCAACCGTTGTGTTTAATTTCACAAATAAAGGAAATGCCACTATGGTGGTAAGCCGAGTTCAGGCTTCGTGTGGTTGTACTACTCCTACATGGACAAAAGAACCTATCGAATCCGGCAAAAAAGGTTCAATAACAGTAGCTTACAACCCATTAGGTCGTCCCGGAGCATTTACTAAATCAATTACCGTTTTCAGTAACGCTACCGAAGAGGTTGTTAATCTCACAATCAGAGGTGAAGTTTTATCGAAGCCAAGCACTCAAAACAGTGTATCAAGCCAATTTCCGGTAGTGATGGGCGATTTACGATTAAGTGGAAAGGCTATCCAAATGAATAACATCGACAAAGGAAAAACTCAATTACGTTCAATTGACATTAAAAACTCAGGAAACAACAATATACGTCCAACAGTTGAAAACTTACCAGCTCACATTTCGACTAAGGTAACTCCCGATATTTTAAAACCAAACGAAGAAGGTAAAATCAATTTCAGTTTAAATTCAAATTTATGCAATCAATGGGGTCCGCTTTCTGATGAAGTTTATGTTTCGCTAAACGGTCAAAAAAAATTCACTCATGATTTTCAGTTACAAGTATTTTCGAATATAATCGAAGATTTCAGCAAACTTACACCCGACCAAAAACGGAAAGCACCTATTTTGGAAACTGCTGGCAGAACTGTCAGTTTTGGAGAAATTAAAATAGGAAGCAAAAAAAACACTCAGTTTAAAATAAGTAATAAAGGTATAAATCCTCTTGTTATTCGTCGGATAATAAATAACAACCGTGAAGTTATAGTTCGCCAGCCTAAAATGAGTATAGCGAGTGGTAAAAGTGGACAATTATCATTTACAGTCGATGCAAAAAGTCTGCCCGAAGGCGAATACAAAAAATCGATTACCATTCAAACAAACGACCCCGACAATTCCTTTATTATTGTGGTTCTAAACTGGAAAGTAAAAAAATAACTGTGCATTACTCACACCATCATCCCGAAAACGACCCATCGTACAGAGGACTTAGCGTAAACGAGGGCGTTGAATCGCTACCTGCAATAAATCCATACCGACAAACGCGAAAAAAACGTCAACAACTTACAGCTGACGAATTTGTGGCGGGCATTCGTAGTGGCAATGTTGCTATTCTGAGTCAAGCAGTTACCTTAGTCGAAAGTTCATTATCCGAACATCAGCAACTAGCTCAGGAAGTTATCGAAAAATGCTTGCCTTATACCGGAAATTCAATTCGACTTGGAATTACAGGTGTTCCTGGCGCCGGAAAGAGTACGTTTATCGAAGTGATAGGTATGCATTTGGTTCGCAGTGGACACAAATTGGCTGTTTTGGCAATCGACCCGAGCAGCGAACGTTCCAAAGGTAGCATTTTGGGCGACAAAACGCGCATGGAAGAACTTTCGGTTGCTCCAAATGCCTTTATACGACCTTCTCCATCGGCAGGTTCGTTAGGTGGTGTAGCCCGTAAAACGCGCGAAAGTATTGTGCTGTGCGAAGCAGCTGGTTTCGATACCATTTTTGTTGAAACAGTAGGTGTGGGTCAATCCGAAACAGCTGTACATTCGATGGTCGACTTTTTTTTACTCATACAGCTGACTGGTGCCGGCGACGAATTGCAGGGCATAAAGCGTGGTATTATGGAAATGGCCGACGGTATTGCTATAAACAAATGCGACGGAAATAATAAAGACAAAGCCGATGTGGCGCGGGCGCAATTTCAGAATGCACTGCATTTATTTCCTGCTCCCGATTCGGGTTGGTCGCCCGAAGTGGTTACCTGCTCCGCTATCGAAAACACCGGAATTCGCGAAGTTTGGCTTATGGTGCAGAATTTTGTAAAATTCACAAAATCAAATCATTATTTTGACAAAAAACGTAATTCGCAATCAAAATACTGGATGTATGAGTCGATAAACGACCATTTAAAGACAAATTTTTATCAAAACGAAGTTATCAAAAAGTTATTGATTGATGCTGAAAAAGATGTTTTAACGAACAAGAAAAGTTCATTTATTGCTGCTAAAGATTTATTAGACAGATATTTTAGTTTGTAATTGGCGGGAGGGCTTGGGGCAGTTAAAAAATTATTAAGAAAAAATATGCAAATCAACATTATTCATAATCAATCGTGCCTCGAGGGCTTGCGGGCTATGCCCGATGCCTGTGTTGATTTGATTTTTACCGATCCTCCTTATTACCAATACAGGGCTCAAAACGTACAGGGACTTAAAAATCACAAAGATGTGGTTACCGAGTTTGAGTTCGACGGTTTCGATTCGGAAGAAGCTTATTTACAGTTTTTGGAACAGGTTCTTGTGGAATGTTTTCGAGTTTGCAAGCCTGGAGCGGCGGGATATTTGTGGTGCGGCGATGATTTTGTATCGTATATCAACCGTATGGTCGAACGAGTCGGTTTTCAGTTTCGTAAAGTAATTCATTGGCACAAAACTAATCCTTTTCCTGCCATTTATACTCGTAAAATGTATGCCAATAGCATGGAAATGCTGGTTCATTTTTCGAAAGGAACTCCCAAAACATGGAACCACAAACCCGTAAACGAAATGCACAACTTTATTCAGTCGCCAATATGCATGGGCAAGGAACGCACCAAACACAAAACGCAAAAGCCACTCAAAGTTTGCCTGCCATTTATCGAAATCAGCAGCAACGAAGGCGATTTGGTCTTAGACCCCTTTCTCGGTTCGGGTAGTACAGCCGTTGCAGCAAAAATTCTGAATCGCAATTTTATAGGTTTCGAACTGAGTTCCGAATACTGCGAAATTGCAACAAAAAGACTCTCTGAAACAACTACAAAACAAAAAGAACTTTTTATTGACTGATGGACATCGAAAAAGGTATTTTCCAACGTACAGAACTGCTACTTGGTAAAAGTTTTATAGAACGAGCATCCATAAAGTGCGTAATTATATTTGGAATAGGAGGCGTAGGCAGTTGGTGCGCCGAAAGTCTGGTTCGATCGGGCATCCGAAAACTCACCATTGTCGATTCCGACCTTGTGTGTGTTACCAACTTAAACCGACAATTGTTGGCAACCACCAAAACAGTAGGCAAAGTGAAAACCAATGTTCTGAAAGAACGATTGCTCGAAATCAATCCAAAAGCCGAAATTAAGGCGTTGCAAAAAATTTATAGTCCGGAAACTTCCGAATTATTTGAGTTAGATTCGTACGATTTTATAATCGATGCTATTGATAGTCTTTCGAACAAAGTTCACCTGATACAAACCGCCACAAAAACCAACGCCACCTTTTTTTCGTCGATGGGTGCAGCTCTTAAAATGGATCCAACACGTATCAAAGTAGCCGAATTCTGGAAAGTGCAGGGCTGTCCGCTGGGAGCTGCATTACGCGGCAGGTTAAAAAAACTGGGCGGAACGAACAAAAAGTTCCTATGTGTATATAGCGACGAATTATTGCAAAACAAAGGCGAAAAAAACGAAATGAATAAACCGGAACTTTCCACCGAACAAAACGAACTTAAATCCGATAACTGGAGCGATAAAAAAGTTCGAATCAATGGAACAACTTCCTATATGCCGGCTATGTTCGGTATGACGATTGCCGGATTAGTAATTCAAACGATTGAAAAAGAGTGTTAAAGAAACCCTATCAAGGTGAGACTGTCACTAAACAGCTTCGAACAGCAATATTGCTTACAACTTCCTCCGATAAAACCTAAAACTAAACACCAATAGTACTAAATCAATTTCGCATTATTGGTCAGTTTTTGCCTCCTCTTCCTATCACAAAAATATTTTAAACAAAATACCCAACCCATAAATGGGGTAGATAACCAAATAGTTGGAGCTGCAGCTATTCAAAACTCTTCAAAGTCCGTTCCAGCCCTTTAAAGGCTTGCACAGGCATGTGGGAAATACTTAATGCTTTTTTAATCTTTGCATTGGACACCACGTAGTTTTCAGTCAGTTTTTGCAGACGCTCGGTGTTGAGCGGCAAATGTAATACCGTACCTACTTTGGCAGCAAACTCAATTGCCTTTTTATTGAAACGCCAGATACGGCTCTTTTT
>DYSC01000104.1 GCA_020726365.1 Porphyromonas sp. | reverse complement strand
TTTAAAAGTAAATAATAAAAGCTACAAGGTGGTGTGTAAGTAATGTGTTGATGTAATAACTTTATGAACCTTATAAACTTTACAAACTTTACAAACTTTACAAACTTTACAAACTTTATAACCCTTTATGATTAAGCACATTGTATTTTTTAAATTAGCAGACAATGCTGAAGGTAAAACGAAAGCCGAGAATGCCATTTTTATTAAAAACGAACTCGAAAACCTGAAAAACCTAATTTCTCAAATCCGTATGATAGAGGTTGGAATTAACTCATTCGAAGCTCCTGCGGGTAATTTTGACATTGCATTATATTCGGAATTTGACAGCATGACCGACATAGATACCTATCAGGCACATCCTGAACACCAACGCGTGGCAGCTTATATTGGCAAAGTGCGCACCGACCGTGCCTGTGTCGATTACGAATTTTAAACTATGTGGAAAGATTTCTTCTACTTTTCGAAAGGACAACGAACGGCTATTGTAGTTCTGATTTGTTTAATAATCATTGCGATAGCTGCTGAATTTATTTTGCCCTATTTTATACCCAAACAGGAACACTCAAAATCTGATTTTCTCGAAGAAGCGCAACGTTTTGAACAAACTCTTGTTTCGCGTGATAGTTTGCGTCGTGCCCAATGGGAACATAAATATGATAGCATTTTTCAAAACAAGAAAGAATTTGTAAAAAAAGAAGCGGAAAAATATTCGCTTTTTAAGTTTGACCCTAATACCGTTGATTCTGTAACATTTGTTCAGCTGGGGTTAAAGCCTTTTATAGCATCTAACATTCTGAAATTCAGAAAGGAAGGAGGTGAATTCCGAACACCCGAAAGTTTTTCAAAAGTATATGGCATTTATCCCGAAAAATACAAAGAATTAGAACCGTATATTGTGATTACAGAACAGAAATTAGCCAGAGAAGACAGCCTAAAAACACGTTCAACAACAAAAATAAAGAACATTGTAGTGGAATTAAATTCGGCCGACACGACCGAATTATTAAAAGTGTATGGTATCGGTAGTGGTTATGCGAAAGCCATTGTGCGTTTCAGGCAGCAGACAGGTGGTTTTGTAAGTGTGGAGCAGTTGCGCGAACTTTATGGAATGAATGAAGAGAGCTACACCAAAATAAGCCCAAGTTGCAAAATAAATTTGAATCTTGTAAAGAAAATAAATATTAACACTGCCTCCGCCGAACGCCTTAATGCGCATCCGTATCTCAATTTCTACGAATCGAAAGCCATTTACGAATACCGTCGGCGAAAAGGAAAACTCAAAAGTTCCAATGAGTTAGCAGCTATTTCTGAATTAAAACCCGAAACCATTCGTAAAATTCAACCCTACTTAAGTTTCGAATAATAGCAGATTGTCCTTTAGGTGTTTACTGCTAAAAATTTTAAATTGTTAGAATCTTATCAGCTAACTTTTTGAGTATCTGTAAATGCGTAGCCATCAGGATAGTGATATCTGGATATTTTTGTTTTATGTTACCGAAAATAGCCATGACATTGTCGGTGCTAATACCGGCTGTTGGTTCGTCGATTACTAATAACTGTGGATTTTTGAGCAATGCCTGAGCAAGCAAAAGTTTTTTACGTTGTCCTCCACTGAGTGTTTCTCCATTTTCGCCAATCCAAGTATCTAAGCTGTTAGGAAGGTTTTTGTACCAGCCATTAAGATCAACAGTTTCCATCATACTAATAATATCATCATCTGTATATCCCTCAAAATTTTCACGTAAAGTGCCTGTCAGTAAATAAGCCTTTTGGGATACATACACACATTGGGGAATGGGTAAATGTGCTATTTCGGTTTCGCCATTCCATTTCATAGTTCCACTTAGCCGGTATTCGGGATAAAATAGGCTGTTCAAAAATGTTGTTTTTCCTTTTCCGGTTTCGCCATATATAGCTATCACTTCTCCTTTTTTTATCGTGATTGTCAGCGGAATTGTTGAAATGTCGGTTTCCGGAATTTTTGCATTTAACTCGCTTAAAATAAGATCGCTAAAATTGGAGATTTCGATGTTTGTATTTGTTTTAGGTGTGCTTGGCGAAATGATTTTTTCCAAATCGTTTATATGGTCAGCAACCGAACTCTTCTCCGATTTTCCGGAGAAAAGCATTTCGGCTAACTCAGCTTGTGCCATAATTCCAAAAAACACACCTATTGCCAATGAAGCATCAAAATTAAAGTTGGTGGCATTCCAGAGTGTGAAAATGGCAATAAAGCTAAAGCCAAGACCTGCAAGGAGTTGTAGCGTAAATGAATTCGTTTGTAGTTTGCTTTCGGTGCGTTCTATTTGTTGTGTTTTTTGTTTGTGCTGTGCAATGGCTGTTTGTTGGAGGTTGTACTTCGAAATTTCGATGCGTCCTCTGAAACTTTGAATCAGTGCCTGATTATTTTCTTCGCGTAGCAGTTTTAATTGTGCGTAAAGCTGGCTGTTTTTGCGGTAAATAAATTGTGGAATCAGAAACAACAGTATAGCCGATGAAATAAGAAATTCAATTGCAATGGTTTGCGAAAATACGGACAGAAAAATAAAGTAAACAACGAGCGCTAAAATCAGAGCTGTAAGGGGTAATATCCAAAGTATGATGTGGTTCAAAATCAAATCGATACCGTATGTGCTGTTCTCGAGAATGTCCGAATTATTATTAATTTGTTTTTTGAAATATGGAAGTCGAGCAACAGCTTGAAATACAGAAAGTTGCAGATTTCGTTGTGTGTCGAGTGTGGATTTGTGATTTTCGAGTCGTTCGAAATAACGACTTGCTGTACGCAGAAGGGTTAATAATCGAATAATGGAAGAGGGAATTAAATATGCAAACAAGGTGTTGGCAGTGAGGAAAGCCACGCTTGAGGCTGCCAAAAACCAACCTGAAAGTGCAGGAAGTGTTACGAAAGCTACAGTCCAGAATATAAGGATAGAAATTCCCCTTAACCAATTGTTAGCCAAAGGTTTAAAAATATGTATTTTTAGAAATTTATTCATAATTTCAGTTCATTTGCTCGCCCCAGTTAAGATGTAATATCGTTGTGGCAATAGTATCAAATTTATCTTCGTGCGATGCCACAATCACTAATTTTTCGTGCGACAATTGTAAAATCTGGTCAAGTATTATTTCGACTGTTTCAGGGTCTAAATTGGCAGTTGGCTCATCGAGAATGGCTATCGGACGTAGATGCAGCAACATACGCGCTAATGTTATAAGCTGTTTTTCGCCACCCGAAAGCTGTTTGCCGTTATGACTTAATTTTGTTTCCCAACCTTCGGTTTTTTTTGCCAGAATTTTATCTAAAAAAGGCGGGTAATTATTTTTTTTTTGATCATTTTTTTCGAGAAAAACATTGTAGCCCAATGTACCATCGAACACAAATGGAAATTGATTCATGTACGAAGAATTAATTTTCAGCCATTCGGTCGACCATGCAGCTTCGTATCCGTTGACAGACAAATTACCTTCGAATTCGCTCAGGCTTCCTGTCAGAATTTTGAGTAAGGTGGATTTTCCGGAACCCGAAATACCTTTTACCAACACAAGTCCTTTTTTAGGCAGAGTTAGGTGAATATTGTGTAAAACTTTGACTGGAGAATTGGGGTAAGCAAAGCTCATATTGTTGATTTCGATTTGCTGTAACAATTCGTCGGCATTGGTCATAACCGGTTTTTTTGTGTTTTGTAAAATGGGCATTAATAATTCAGCGGATGCCACGGCACGGTTTCGGTCGTGATATGCGCTTACAAACTTGCGTAAATAAAAGAAAAAATAGGGAGCCAGCATAAGTAAAAACAAGGCTTTTTGAAAATCGTAGCCTTTGCCATAGCTTGGACCGGGCATGATGCCAAGCAGGCTCATTCCCAAATAGATGGCAACGCCAGCAATTGCAATTGTTACAAAAAGTTCGAGTACAGCGGATGATAAAATGGCAACGCTCATCACATTGGTAGTAGCTTTATTAAGAGCCTTGCTTTTTTCAGACAGAAATTTGTATTGTGATTTGAAATTATCGAGGTTTACGATTTCGGCAATGGTTTGAAGGCGGTTGTAAAAAACGGCCGAATATCTTAGAAATAAATCAATGTGTTTTTTGTGTAGTGACTCGGCGCCAAATCCAATCACTATCATTTGCATGGGAATAACTAAAAATGTAACCAAAAGCGTATAACCCACCCATTTGTCCACCCAAAAGCTTGCGACAAGAACCAAGCCTCCCACCAAAACGGAAGCCATTGCATAAGGTACAAAATAGGAATAGAAGGGTTTCAGATCGTCGGTAGCTTTGGTAACCAACAAAGTGCCTGAAATGGAATCGTGATAACTATTGTTGAGAAGTTCGGGATAAAGCTGCTTTTTTACAGCTGCCACAATTGTGTTTCCGGCTTTGTAATTAAACAACGAAGCAAAATGAGCAAAAATATAACGTCCTGCAATAAAGGCTACTGCATTAAGTATGTCCGATGTTTTAACCTGTTTGTCAACAAGCCATGCATCGGCAAAGCGAGATAGATACCAGCTAAACGCCACAAAACAAAGCGCACTCAAAATGGTCATAATGGAAGCTGATACATATTCAACTTTTGCATTTATGATTGATTTTCCAAGCCACTTTGAAGCACTTTCGGGATTTGAACTCATGAAAACTGTATATGGTTTATATCAATGCTAAACTCATTTCAGCTACAAAATGTTTTTATAGTGAGCATAAAAATTATTAAATTTGAGAATGTAAGGTAGTAAAGAAATATTGTAACGCTCTGTAAATTCATTTAAACTGATATTATCTTTATTATGTTTAAAAAACTCTTTTCTTAGTTATAGCAAATTACGATTGGAGCATCTAAATTCGTAGTTTTTGAAATTGCGAAATTGTAATAATATGAAAGTTTGTAACATGTATAATTTTTAGAAAATAAAATTATTGTCTATTTTTGTGCAAAATATTTAATATTTAGCATTTGTGTCTTATATTCCCACAAAAAACCTGCGACTGTTGCAGCAAAGAAATGAGTAATTGGAAATTTACCCGCCAAAAAGATTTGGAGCGCATTGTGGGTAAAAACGAAACCAATCTGAAACTTTCGGCTATGACCGATTTTAGTCGTATCGATTTGGACGAAATACTAATAAAAGGCTAAAATCTGATTTCAGCCTTTTTCTCTGCGTTGCCGCCAGATTTGCCATGAGTTGATAGAGTTTTGCCAAAGCACATACGTTCCTGGTCCTATGGAGGCGAGTGGGTTAAGGTACATTTGTGCCATCCAAATAGCCAACACCGTATTTTTTTGTCCAAGTCCCTGTCCACCTGCAACCGTATCGTTAAGCTTATGTCCGATTTTCCGACCAAGCCAAAACTGGAATGCGCTCACAACCAATGCGCCCGCTGCAATTGCAATTTCCACTCCGATATGCGATTTGCCCTGTGCCAGAATAAACTCTACTGTTCGACCAGTAACAACAGTTAAGGCAATACTCCATAAGTAAAACGAAATACCCGATTTGGATTGTAGATACCGCCCTGTTTTGGGTAAAAATTTATTAATAAGCAAAGCTGCCACAAACGGCATTACGAGTAAAAAAGCTACCCGCTCAGTAATATGTACGAAAGATGTCAAAAAAGGTAAATCGTTGTAGCCGATATACGAAAAAAACAGCGGTGCAAATAGCGCAACTGTAAAATTACTTATTAAACTGTATGCAGTTATACTCTCCACATTGCCTTTGAGCATACCCGTAATAACAGGAGCTGCAGTTGCCGTTGGTGCTAATATACAAATCATTACTCCCTGAGCAAGTATGGCGTTTATTGGATTTAATGCAAAATACGCAATCACACTTCCAACTATTTGTACGGCAATTAACCAAGCATGCATTTTGCTAAAACGTATGTTTGTTAGCGACAATTTTGTGTACGTAAAAAGCAGCATCGTGAAAATAAGGTAAGGAATAATAAATGCCAATAAGCTCACATAATTATGCAACAAAATACCTGTAATTATGGCTACAGGCATCATATAACTTTTGAGTCGTTTAAGCATTTTCGATTGCTTTTTTATCCATTCTACGAGTAATGTATCCATAAATAAGCAATGCAGCAAACGAAACGAAACCGATAGCTACAAATACATACCAAATATAATGCGCATGTTGCGTAGCAACGGAGTATGCTTCGGGCGAACTGAACCCGCGTGGATCGGGACAATATTTTTCAAGTAAAATCCCCGACAATCCGAAAGCAAATAAGTAGGAGAAAAAGGAATGTAACTGACTAAAACCGAGATAAAGTCCCTCCTCACCTTTTGGTGCTTGAAGCGAAAAAAATTCAAAATATCGGGGCGAAATAAAACACTCAGCAACTGCCTGCATGGCGATGCCAATAATCATCATAAATGCTACCGGATGCAAGCCGAGAATATAATCGGCACCAACCTGAG
>DYSC01000281.1 GCA_020726365.1 Porphyromonas sp. | reverse complement strand
TTAAACGGCAACACGCCGTTTTTTTTGTGCCCACTGCACTCCGGAAAATACAAAACGACCATTTTTTGCCGAAAACAGACAAATGATAACATTTTCTGGACAAATTGATTGTATCAAGTATGTTATCGTTGATGTTATCATTTCAATTGATAACATTTTCTGTACGAATTGTTTTTTTGATTGATAACATTTTCTTCACGGATTGTTTTTGAAGTTAAGGCAAATTAGGCAGGCGATGAGGGCTATTTTACGGTTTTTTTGTCGGAAAAAACACTGTTTAAAAGGATATTTTCGCGCTTTTGGCACTCGGAAAGCTGTGTTTTGAGGGTGGAAATGTGGTCGCGCAGGTCCGCTATTTGGCTGTTTTTGGCGGATAATTCGGCTTTGAGGTGCGCGATTTCGGGCACCATTTTGTCGGATACGACACTATGGTCGGACGCTTTGCCGGCATCTGCAACGCGTTCGGACGGCTTTATCATAGGGCCTTCACCTGTTATCAGCCAGTTTAAGTAAATGTGATAATATTTCACAATATTATTTGTCGTTTCTAAATTTGGCAGACTTTTGTCAGTCTCTATTTGCGCAATTGCATCTCGTGTTATTCCAATTCTCTCGGCAAACTGCTTTTGTGTTACATTATTTGCCTTTCTTATTTCTTTGATTCTCAAACCGATAGCATTCATACCAAAAATATTTTAATTCAGATGTGAATATTTATCACTTTTAATTTGGAAGTGTGAAAAATCATCACTATTTTTGCATAAATAATAACACACAAAGTTATAATAAAATGCAAACGGAAGCCATAATATTGCAAGAAGGTAAAAAAAAGTATGTGTACGACTATCCTGACCAACGGGAACTGTGCGCCGGCTTGCGCTACGGCGATTTCACACACATAGCAAGCCTGACGGGCTACCATGCCGCCACGGTGCAACAAATGGGACGCGGCTTGCGCAAAATGAATGACACCGTGAGCGGGGTGGTTGTCAAGTTTCTGAAAATGCGTGCCGAGTTTGAGAAAGCGGTGAACGAACCGGAAACGGAGACAGTTGTCAGTGAACAGTAAACAGTTATCAGTTATCAGT
>DYSC01000103.1 GCA_020726365.1 Porphyromonas sp. | reverse complement strand
CACATTAACCTATGACTCCTATTCAGATTCACGAAACATATAAATCGGTTTTATCGCTACTTACCGACGGTAAATTGAAATTGGCTTTTGAAAAAATCCGGCTGTTGACTGACGAATTGCAGGAAGGTGCTTTTTTGGACAGATACGATGATTTGCAGCAAAATTACCGTTTATTGCTCGATTATTTTTTACGTGGTGTTGACGACCCTCAACGAAAAGTGATTTATAATAAGCTGATTAGCAGATTGTTTGTGCTTACATGCGAACTTCGCGAAGAGTTGTTGTACCGCAACTCCTCCAATTTCGAATACCTTCAAAAACGTTATTTTCCACATCGTTTGCAATTTTCGTCGACCGATAAACTTATTGATTCACTCACTTATTTTCATCATAATCAATCGGAGGAAATAATCGATAGTAACCGTCGGAAAAACTACGAACGACTATTGCAGGATGTTTTTGCTATTGTGTGGTTGACGACAAGCTATGGCAACAACGAACTAAAGCTGTTCCAGAAAATTACAAACGTAAATTACAAGGGGCGGCTCGAGAAAAACTTGGCCATTACTGCCCTTACGCTCAATCTGTGGCGCATGTTCGACGACGAAAAACTGCAGTTGCTACTCGATTGTTGTTCGCATCCTGATGTGGAAGTAAAACAGCGAAGTTTGGTGGGTTTGTGTTTCGTGTTGGCACGTTACAATCCGTTTATTCCGTATTTCCCAATCATTCGCAATCGATTGGTACTATTGGCCGACGATAACCCCACTGCCACAAATTTTAAGAATATAATTGTTCAAATAATCGGAACTGTCGAAACTGATAAAATAACCAAAAAATTACGCGAAGAAATTCTGCCCGAAGTAATGAAAATCAGTCCGTTGCTCAAAGATAAAATGGATGCCGACAGCCTGCTAAAATCGGAAGAGTGGGAAGAAGCAAATCCCGAATGGCAGGAAATAATTGAAAAAAGCGGTGTTCAGGATAAATTGCAAGAGCTTACCGAACTGCAAATGGAAGGTGCCGATGTGTATATGGGGACTTTTGCCATGTTGAAAAATTTTTCATTTTTCAACGATTTTTCAAATTGGTTTTTACCGTTCGACTCGTCGTATAGCACCGTGAGTTCGCTTTTTGATGAAAACGAACAATCATTACTTTTGGCTTTTGTGGGAAATAATGCCTTGTGTAATTCCGACAAATACTCGTTTTGTATGAGTATCATGCAAATGCCCGAAGCACAACGAAATACACTGAAACGTTCGTTCAAAATGGAGTCGGATCAATTGGCCGAATTAGCTAAAGACGAAGCGATTCTTTCGCCCGAAACATACTCTAAAAATATTTCCAAACAATACATTCAGGATTTATTCCGCTTTTTTAAACTACATCCTAATCGTTCCGATTTCTCGGATATGTTTGCTTCGGCGCTGTTTATGCACCGTTCGTATTTGTTCGATATTTTATCGTCGGGGAGTGAGTTGAAATCTTCAGTTGCCGAATTTTATTTTGCTAAAAGTCAGTACCGCGAAGCCATAGAGTTGTTTAACGAATTATTGTCCGAAAATGACCCTGCAGCGGCTGTATTTCAAAAAATTGGTTACTGTTATCAGCAGTTGTCCGATATAAAAAGTGCACTCGAAGCCTTCTTAAAAGCGGATATTATTCAACCGGATGATTTGTGGACAACTAAAAAAATTGCTTTGTGTTACAAAGTGTTGGGTAATTTCGAAAAGGCGCTTGAGTACTACAAACACGCCGACTTTTTGCGCCCTAATCAGCAAAAAGTGTTGTTGCAACTAGCCAATTGTTACCTCGAACTGGACCAATACAAACATGCATTGGAAATTTATGCCGGACTTGAACTTGCCGACGAAAATAATCAGAAAGTGCAACGTGCGGTAGTTTGGTGTGCATTTATATCGGGCAATACAGCACAGGCGCTCTATTATTCGCAGCGTTTGCTCGAGAATCAACCTGTTTCGACCGATTATATTCATGCTGCTTATATCGCATGGTCCGAAAATAAAATAAAAGAAACAGTTGAGTACCTGAAACAAGCTATTTTATTGACCAATAATGATACTTCGCTCGTTTACAATGTTATTGTGAGTGACTTGCAGCGTATGCGAAGCGCCGGCATTCATTTGTCGGAGTTTCAGCTTATATGGGATGGGATATTGTATCAGTAACAGTCCCGAAAACAGCCTGCGGGTTATTTTATAAACATGCCGGCACGAATAGCTTCTGCCACTTCATTCCCCTTTAAATCGCCTACAATCATCAATGCAAATTCCATGGCGGAACCTGCTGCTTTAGCGGTGTAGATATTACCCGAGCGAATGGTGTCGGAAGAGGAAAGCGTAGCTTCTTGCAGTTGGTTTTCGAATCCTGGAAAGCAAATAGCCTCTTTGTCAGCCAATAATCCCATTTTACCAAATACCGAAGGCGCAGCGCAAATTGCAGCCATCTTATTCCCTTTTTCAGAGTGTTTATGAATCAATGTTTTTAATCCGTTGTGGTTATCGAGATTGGTTGTTCCGGGCAATCCACCGGGTAAAAATAATAAGCTATCTTCTGTAAAATTTGTTTCTTCAAAAATGCTGTCGGCCAATACAGTAATTCTATGAGCACCTGTAACTGCTTTTTCGTCGCTTATCGAAACCGTTGTAGTGTGAATTCCCGCGCGGCGAAAAATATCGATAGGAGCAATGGCTTCTATTTCCTCGAAACCTTCGGCTAAGAATAAGTAAATCTGCATATTATCGAAGTTTAAAGTTGTATGTGATTTTTCCTGAAGCAGTACTATTCCCTGATGTAAAGCGTGTACGTTTGGCTGCTGAGATTGCTGCATTTCGGGTGGCTGCATCCGAAATATTAGTTGGTGAGCCAATTGTTGCCCCTACAACAGTTCCGTTTTCGTCTACGCGAATGTTAACGGTAATTCGTCCCTCTACATTGCTGTCGTAACTTGGTTTTACTAATGTTCCCGATAAATCACGTCCGTTTAACGACCATGAGTTTCCACCCGAATTGCCCGAACCTGCCGGATTTCCCTGACGGCTATCGCCCGAAGTGGTGCCGCTTCCGGATGAATTACTGTTTCCGAAAAGTCCGTTCATCTCATTTGCTTTGTCAATTGCTTCCTGCTGTGCCCGTTTCTTTTCGTTTGCAATACGTATTTCTTCCAACCGTTGACGCTCCAATGCTTCTTTTTCTTTTTTATCTTTTTTCTTTTGTTCAGCAATAGCTAATGAGTTGGCATCTTGCGTCATAAGCTCTTGTTTGGCTGGTTTTGGAGTAGCTGGTGGAGGTGTTACAGGTTTTGCAGTAGGCTGTTCGGTGGGAGTCTCGGTTTTGCCACTTCCCATATCTACTTCGCCAAAACTCACCATAATGCCTTCATCTTCCGGCTCTTTTATGCCTCCTGGCATAACAAGCAGAAACAACAACAGAATTAGTAATCCTGTGATAAGTACAGAGCCTGTTATACCATATAATTTAGACTTTCTCACTTTGTCGTCGATTTTGTTGCAATCACTAATTTAAGTTTGTGTTGGTTGGCAATGTCTAATACTTTTACCACTTCTTTGTATGCAATATCTTGGTCGGCATGCAGTGCAATGTAAGTGCTTGTGTCTTGGGCTACTAAGCCCATAATGTGAGCTTCGAGTGCTTCGGCAGCTACCGGAGTTGGTAAATCGGAGCCAACAGCCACAAAGTAGTTTCCCTGAGCATCGATTGATACTTTGGCAATAACTGATTTTGTTGCGTTTGTAGCTTTGCTCTGAGGCAGATTTATCTTTATATCGTTGGGCGACGACATGGTCGAAGCTATGATAAAAAACAGCAGCAACAGAAATATAATATCTGTCATCGAAGACATCGAAAAACCGGCTTCGGCTTTAATTCTTTTTTTTAATGCCATTTCTTTTTTAAGTTAGAAATTAGAAGGTAGAAAATAAGAAATTAGGAAATTGGTTGATTAGTTCATCTGTTAATTAGTTCATCATCACATCATTACGCTGGTTCATTCAATAAATCCAAAAATTCCATGGTGCGTCCTTCGAGTTTGCGTACAACAGATTCTACTCTTGAAACTAAATAATTATAAGCAAAATAAGCAATAATACCTACAATAAGTCCACCAATGGTGGTTACCATAGCCTGATACATACCTATAGACAAATCACCCATTTGTATTGTTCCAGAGTTATTGAGCGACATATTATAAAAGGTAGTAACCATACCTGTTACCGTACCCAAAAATCCAAGCATTGGTGCACCACCCGAAACGGATGCCATAAAAATAAGTCCTTTTTCAAGTTTTGCAACTTCCAGATTACCAACATTTTCGATAGCAACCAATACATCGCTCATTGGTCTACCTAATCGGCTAATCCCTTTTTCGACCATGCGGGAAGTTGGTGAGTTTGTGTCGCGGCAAAGCTTAACAGCAGCATCAATTTTTCCATCGTAAATATAATCCTTTATACGATTCATAAATGAGTTATCTTCTTTCAAAGCTGATTTGAGCGTTACTAAACGTTCTATTAGTAAGTAAATAGCAAATGCCAGCATTAAAATCAAAACATACATTATGGGACCGCCGTACTGAAACATTTCCCATAAATTCATTTCTTTAGCTACATTTTGTGTTGTCGAAACTGCGGTATTTAGGGCTGTATCAGCCACTTGCAGGATAAGCATTAAGTTCATAAATTAATATTTTTTTACGTTTTATTTCTTGAATTTCAATCTTGGTTTTTTGCTCTTGATTCTAAAGTCTGAGAAAATTACAAATACCATACCTAAAAAGCCAACGCAAAGTTACAAAATAAAAAAGGAGCTACAAAAAATTTATAGAATAACTTTTTTGTAGCTCTTGAGGGTGTAATTTATTTTCAGAAAAATTTATTTTGCAGTAGCTTCAGCATCCGTAATCATTTTTTCGCTGGCATACATATATACTTCCACGCGGCGGTTTGCAGCACGTCCTGTGGCTGTTGCATTGTCGGCTACGGGTTCCGAGAAATCTTTGCCTTCAATTTTCTTTAATTGTGTTTCAGCTACACTTTGTGTTGTTAGGTAATTGGCAACAGATTGAGCGCGTTCGAGGGATAGTTTCTGATTAACTTCTAATTTTCCGGTATTGTCGGTATGACCCATAATGGCAATGTCCATGGTTGGATTTTCGATCAGGATTTTTGCAAATTTATTCAGAGCATCTTTCGAAGCTGTGTTCAAAGTGCTTTTTCCGGTTTGGAACAAAATGCCCGAATCAAAAGTTACCTTAATAGCTTTTAGGTTGTTGGCATCGCGAATACTATCTACTTTTGCACCTTCGATAGCTGCCGCTGCTGCCGCTGCTTTGTCCATTTTTTTACCAATAATTGCTCCTGTTGTTGCGCCAACAGCAGTCCCGATACCTGCACCAATAGCGGCACTTTTCGCGTCTTTACCAATAAGAGCTCCAACACCAGCGCCAAGCAATGCGCCAGCGCCACCACCAAGCATACCGCCTTTAAGCGATTTCGACATTGTGCTACAGCCTGTTATGATAAGTGTAGCTGCCAAAAGAAAAGAAATTAGTTTTGTTGTTTTCATAAATAAATAAATAAATTTTCAATTGTTATATGATTTTAATTGAGAGTTTTTTTATCTAATGTTAATTTTTTTATGTAAAACAATATTTTAGTTACAATTGTTCATTGTAAAGCGCAATTGTTCTTTCGAGTCCAAAGTACAATGCATCTGCTATAAGCGCATGTCCTATGGATACTTCGTTGATCCATGGTATGTTTTGAATTAAGTAATGCAGATTGTCGAGACTCAGGTCGTGCCCGGCATTAAGTCCCAAGCCGCATTTCTTGGCCATTTTAGCAGCTTCGATAAATGGAGCAATGGCTTTTTCAGGATTTGAAGGATACATCGAGGCATAAGGCTCTGTGTAGAGTTCAACCCTGTCGGCTCCGGCTTTAGCAGCATATTCAATCATTTTGGGGTCGGCATTTACAAATATAGATACTCGTATGCCTGCCTGTTGGAACTGTTCCGTTGTATTTGTCAGATAATCCAGATTTTGAACTGTATCCCAACCTGCATCCGAAGTAATAGCATCGTGAGCATCGGGAACCAACGTAACCTGATGCGGTTTTATGGACAAAACTAACTTTGTAAATTCATCGTTAGGATTGCCTTCGATATTAAACTCAGTAGTCAAAATGGACTTTAAATCATATACGTCGGCATAGCGAATGTGACGCTGGTCGGGACGGGGGTGCACTGTAATACCAGCGGCTCCAAATTTTTCGCAATCCAACGCTACATTACAAACATTGGGTACATTGCCACCACGTGCATTTCGCAGCGTTGCAATTTTATTTATGTTTACACTTAATTTTGTCATTTTATCGTTTGCTTTAATCAGAACAAAGTTAATAAAAAAATTATATTATCGATAAACTATATATACCATTTTGTTCCAACTTAAAATTC
>DYSC01000280.1 GCA_020726365.1 Porphyromonas sp. | reverse complement strand
TTATAATTAAAAAACCTTTTTGTTTTGACAAAAAAATAATGATTGATACACCCAACAGTCACCATAAAAAAACTATAACCAATTTATTAGTTACTATTGGAATAAAGCCAAAGTAATTTATCAAAAAGTATATCGTGATTAAATTAAAACACAATATTGTTGAACTTAAGGCAGTTACACTAAATAAAGCTTGTGTGTCACTTTCTTTATTTTTGTCTTTATACAGCCTGTATATCCTGAACAAAAAGTAATAATACGCTTTCATCACCTAATTATTAGTGTCCTTCAGGTTTTTCAAACAAAGTGTTGCCTGTTGAATATTCATATAAAAATTTTCCTCCAAAATACATTAAACTGATAGGTGCTCCTCAGCCAGTGAATCCAATACCTCCCATTATTAAGTCAATCGAAGCTTCGGTACCTGAAATTTGCCCAGTACCATATTGCATAAGTGTTATGCCCATTCCTAAACCACCCACAACCTTTCCTGCAACAGCATATTTAGAAGCCGCATTGGCTGCTGCTGCTTGGCTGTTTCTTAATCCCTGAACACCTCTAACATACTTACCGTTTGCTCCTCGCTCTAAAAGTTCTGTTGACCTAATACCTCCTTTTGCATCAACCCAGTATTTACTGTTGTTTATACTTTTTTCAAGACTATAATAAGCAACACCTCCTGCTGTAAGTGTGTTTCCAATACCACTCCAATCAACACCCCCTCCACCTTGGCCTCCCCCCCAGTTATAATTATTTGTATAACTAGCTTGCGTTTTAGAGTTCTCTGTCGTAACAGTATATCCATCTTCATTATAATTATATGAATGATCATTTACGCCGCCAAGGCCTCCTTTTTCGTTACTTCCTGACCAAGTAGATGAGCTTGTTCCAGATATACTACCATCAGTATTAGTTGAAGTCGTAATACCGTTATTTGAAGCATGCTTGTTGGCTTTATTCTTCCATCCATCACCTTTAATCCAGTTTGTGAATCTTGTTCCTAATCCAAACCGCTCATCACTCATTCCATTAGGATCAATCAACATCACCGGATTCCCTCTAACATACATAAATGGCGAAGTACTCGGATACATATCACTCATCGG
>DYSC01000279.1 GCA_020726365.1 Porphyromonas sp. | reverse complement strand
AGGCTTACCACTATTCGTAAGCCCTGTTTCAATACATCATATGTGTCGGTTCAAGCTTAAATTTTGGTGCTTGAGTATCACTTTTAGCTATGTTTCAATACATCATATGTGTCGGTTCAAGCGGACTATTTTAAAAACAGCTATTTTGTCTAAAAATAGTTTCAATACATCATATGTGTCGGTTCAAGCGTACTAAACCAATTACTCACATCACTCAAGACACCGTTTCAATACATCATATGTGTCGGTTCAAGTCGAAATAGCTAGAAAAATTAACGGAGTGGCATTGTTTCAATACATCATATGTGTCGGTTCAAGAGAGTCAGTGCGGATAAGCAAATTGTCACTTATTGTTTCAATACATCATATGTGTCGGTTCAAGACTTTGTACCAAATGAAGTATCGGAGAATTTTTAAGTTTCAATACATCATATGTGTCGGTTCAAGAGAGATGGAAAAGAGGTAGTGTTAAACAATATACCGTTTCAATACATCATATGTGTCGGTTCAAGTATATTCCCTGTGCTATCGCTTATCACGCTTAGATTGTTTCAATACATCATATGTGTCGGTTCAAGGGGGTAGCATCTCCAAACATGGCGGACGCTGTAATTAGTTTCAATACATCATATGTGTCGGTTCAAGCTATACAGCAGATAGTAGAACTTTTTATAGATAAAAAGTTTCAATACATCATATGTGTCGGTTCAAGACATAAGAAAGAGATAATAAGGGTTCAACTTAGGTTTGGTTTCAATACATCATATGTGTCGGTTCAAGGTTTGATAATGCTTTATTTATCCTAATACATGGGAGTTTCAATACATCATATGTGTCGGTTCAAGCTCATCCTTTAATCGAATGCTATCAAATAATTTTGTTTCAATACATCATATGTGTCGGTTCAAGCATGGCACAAACAGAAAGAGAGTTTATAGCCGTAGTTTCAATACATCATATGTGTCGGTTCAAGGGACATGACCCCTGCAAGGTAATGTGGGGGATGAAAGTTTCAATACATCATATGTGTCGGTTCAAGGGAGCTTATCCAAAGCACTTTAGAGACAATTTTTAAGTTTCAATACATCATATGTGTCGGTTCAAGGAAAGTAACTTCGGCATTA
>DYSC01000278.1 GCA_020726365.1 Porphyromonas sp. | reverse complement strand
GACCCCAAATAGCGTTTTGAGTCTAGTTTCAATACATCATATGTGTCGGTTCAAGCAACAGGTGGCACAATAGAACCACCACTACCAAAGTTTCAATACATCATATGTGTCGGTTCAAGATTTTAGTTTGGTCTTGATTAATTTTTATTTTTTTAGTTTCAATACATCATATGTGTCGGTTCAAGAAGGCTTATTTAATAAATCCTTTTCAACTATCGCTGTTTCAATACATCATATGTGTCGGTTCAAGAGTAAATCAAATTTTTTATCCAAACCCCCATCTACGTTTCAATACATCATATGTGTCGGTTCAAGAGGTAGTGGCAAAACATATTATGGTGTAAAACTTTTGTTTCAATACATCATATGTGTCGGTTCAAGATTCGACGCTCTAAGGCTCTTTTGAGGCGTGTTTTGTTTCAATACATCATATGTGTCGGTTCAAGAATGTTAAATATCGCTTTACCTGCAAATACACCTGGTTTCAATACATCATATGTGTCGGTTCAAGCTGTTTATTTTTTAGGCTCACAAGCGACCGTATCAGAGTTTCAATACATCATATGTGTCGGTTCAAGCCTCTTAACAATAAAGAAAGATAACGGATAAGTTTGTTTCAATACATCATATGTGTCGGTTCAAGTAGGTATCCGTTGGCTTCCTGATATGTTAGCTCTAGTTTCAATACATCATATGTGTCGGTTCAAGTTTGCATTTTTGTGTACCTTATATACTTTAATGTGTTTCAATACATCATATGTGTCGGTTCAAGTAATATGTTTTGCCACTACCTTGAACACCAACAACAGTTTCAATACATCATATGTGTCGGTTCAAGCCAACAACAGGAACAGCCCCAACAACTCCACTAGAGTTTCAATACATCATATGTGTCGGTTCAAGTTAGGAATTTTACGCAAATATACATCCACTTCTTTGTTTCAATACATCATATGTGTCGGTTCAAGTTTTCCATATAGATTCAATCCCGAACCAAAACCATAGTTTCAATACATCATATGTGTCGGTTCAAGAATTTAACTTCTTTCGTTTTTCTGCGAGTTGGTCGAGGTTTCAATACATCATATGTGTCGGTTCAAGTTAGGAATTTTACGCAAATATACA
>DYSC01000102.1 GCA_020726365.1 Porphyromonas sp. | reverse complement strand
ATCTTTCGTCATAGCGATTGCATTTATCCTTATATTTTAGTTTGCAACTTTCATCGTCCGGAAACTGTGCAATGAAATTTAGCAAATTCATTTCCCTTCAATTTATATGAAAGACAAATGTTAGCATTTTTTATTTAGGTACAACATCCGATAGTCATAAAATATTATTATACGTTGAGTGAGGCACGAACTGCCTCTACTTTGGCGTTGGCAGCAGCGTCGGCGGCATCGTAGTCCTCACGATTTTTCATTTCGCCACGAACTTCGATGTAGAACTTAATTTTGGGTTCGGTGCCCGAAGGGCGAACGGAAATTTTTGTTCCATCGGCTGTGAAGTACTGAATTACGTTCGAAGTGGCCGGCATGTCGAGCGTGCTTTCTTCGCCTGTTTTCACATTTTTTAGTTTCAGCGTTTTGTAATCTTTTATCAGTACTATAGGTGATCCTGCAATTTCTTTTGGCGGGTTGGTGCGGAAGTCGCTCATGATTTGTGCAATTTCCTCAGCACCCGATTTGCCTTTACGCACTACCGAAATGCCTTTTTCTTTTCCATAACCATATTCCAAATAAATATCTTGCAACAGTTCGTACATGGTTTTGCCATTATCTTTAGCCCATGCAGCTATTTCGGCCATCAGCGTACAGCTCGATACGGCATCTTTGTCGCGGACAAAGGTTTCGGGCAAAAAGCCATAGCTCTCTTCGCCACCACCAATGTAAGTTTTTACGCCTTCGTTTTCGCGCATCACGGCAGCAATCCATTTAAAACCAGTAAAACAATCGAAACATTCAATGTTGTTTTTCGAGGCTATTTCTTTGATAATTTCGGTGGTAACAATGGTTTTAACTACATATTCCTTGCCCTGCACTTTGCCCAATTCTTTCCAACGACGAATTAAATAGTAAATAAAAATCAGTGCCGTTTGGTTTCCGTTTACTAAAATCCATTCGCCTTTGTCGTTTTTCACGGCTATTCCTAAGCGGTCGGCATCGGGGTCGGAGGCCATAACTATATCGGCATTGGTAGCCATAGCTTTTTTAACTGCCAAGTCCAAAGCAGCAGGTTCTTCGGGGTTGGGAGAAGTTACCGTTGGGAAATTTCCACTCACCACATCTTGTTCGGGAACGTTTATGATATTGGTAAAACCTAATGCACGCAATGCACGTGGAATCAAACGAACGCCTGTTCCGTGAATTGGTGTGTACACTATTTTTAGGTCTTTATTGCGTTCGATAGCTTCGGGCGATAGTGAAATGGATTTAACAGCATCAATATAAATAGCATCAATTTCTTCACCAATTATCTGAATTAATTCCGGATTGCCTGCAAACTGAATATCGTCTACATTGGTAATATTCATTACTTCGGTAATTACGTTTTCATCGTGCGGAGCAATCATTTGTGCGCCATCGTTCCAGTAAGCTTTATAACCGTTGTATTCTTTCGGATTGTGCGATGCAGTTAAAATAATTCCGCTTTGACAGCCAAAATGGCGAATGGCAAACGAAATTTCGGGAGTAGGACGGAGGTCTTCGAATAAATATACTTTAATGCCATTTGCCGAAAAAATATTAGCCGACACTTCGGCAAAAAGACGGCTATTGTTGCGGCAGTCGTGTCCGATAACCACGCTAATTTGTGGCACATCGGTAAATTGTGCTTTCAGGTAATTGCTAAGACCCTGTGTAGCAGCTCCAACAGTGTAAATATTCATACGGTTGGTCCCAGCACCCATAATGCCACGCAAACCACCTGTACCAAATTCCAAATCGCGATAAAACGATTCAATCAACTCCGATTTATCATCGCCATCCATCATGCGGCGAATTTCAGCCTTCGTTTCTTCGTTATAATTTCCTTCGAGCCAAATTTGAGCTTTGGCAATAACTTCGTTTAATAATGTTGTGTCCATCTTTTATACAGTGTATTTAGTTTGAATTTTTTTGTACAATTCTGTTTTACCGAATTAATAATCAAATAAATGTTTATAAGAATTGAACCACAAAAGAACACAAAAGAAATCATATTCAATATTGAAACTTCGTTTTGTTGTGTTCGTAAAAGACATTTTTGTTCTTTTGTTTTCTAATATGGTTTCATATTTTATTATGGTAAAGCAAAAATAATTATAAATTAAATGGCTAAGATACTGCAAATTTTGGAAAAAATAAAAAAAAAGTTCCATTAAATTTAAATAAAAAAATATAACTACTTAATTATGTGCACGATATAAAATAAACAAAATCAATGATTTCGCTGTTACAACCGCCGTTTGAGTAACTCTTATATTTTTAGTAATTTTGCATTGCTTTTTAAGCATAGTTCTTTTCCAACACCATCATGATTGATAATTCCGTATTTCACAATAAAAAAGTAGCCTTTCATACGTTGGGTTGCAAGTTAAATTTTGCCGAAACGTCGGCTATTGGTAAAAAAATGTCCGACGAAGGTTTTGTAAAAGTACGTGCCGGCGAAGAGGCTGATGTATGTGTAATTAATACCTGCACTGTAACCGATACTGCCGACCGAAAAAGCCGTCAGGCAATAAGTAAACTCAAAAAATTACATCCCAATGCCATTATGGTTGTTACGGGTTGTTATGCACAATTGAAACCCGATGAAATTTCAAAAATTGAAGGGGTGGATTTAGTGTTGGGAGCCAACGAAAAATTTAGTATTCTCGATTATCTTCGCAATATTGAAAGCGATAAGCCGGTAGAAGTTCATACCACTAAAATCAATAAAATCAAGCAATTCGAACCATCTGTATCGCGCGACGACCGCACGCGTTACTTCCTGAAAGTGCAGGATGGTTGCGATTATTATTGTACCTATTGCACCATTCCCTTTGCACGAGGAAGGAGTCGCAGTGCCAATATAGCTCAGACTATCGAAAAAGCGATGGAAGCCATTGATGCCGGAGCAAAAGAAATTGTACTCACGGGCGTAAATATCGGCGATTTTGGAAAATTGACAGGTGAAAGTTTTTTTGAGTTGGTAAAAGCTTTTGATGCTATCGACCGCGATGTGCGTTTTCGTATTTCGTCGATTGAACCCAACTTATTGACTGACGAAATTATCGATTATGTGGCTCAAAGTAAGCATATTATGCCGCATTTTCATATTCCATTGCAGTCGGGAACCAATGAAGTGCTGGCGCTGATGAAGCGCAAATACAATCGCAATTTTTTTGCACATAAAGTGCAAAAAATTAAAAGTTTAATGCCGCATGCATTTATCGGTGTGGATGTGATAGTTGGAGTGAGGGGCGAAACGGCAGAGCTATTCGAAGATTCGTGTCAGTTTATCGACGGGTTGGATATTTCGCAGTTGCATGTATTTACCTATTCCGAACGCGCAGGCACTAAAATGCTTGACATTGAACAAAATACACCCATTGCCGAACGTAAAAAACGCAGCGATATTCTCCATTTATTATCCGATAAAAAAACAAAAGCGTTTTACGAAAGTCAAATTGGCAAAACATATCCTGTGCTTTGGGAAAGTCGCCACAATGGTGAAAGTATGGTTGGTTTTAGCAATAATTATATTAAAATAGAACGCCCGTACGACAAAAACCGTGTGAATACAGTGGAAATGGTGCTGTTTGGTGAGTGGAATGAAGAAAAATCGGCGTTGATGGTTAATAAATTG
Organism: Porphyromonas sp.; assembly: GCA_020726365.1. Lineage (GTDB taxonomy): Bacteria > Bacteroidota > Bacteroidia > Bacteroidales > Paludibacteraceae > Paludibacter. The sequence goes on along the minus strand of DYSC01000102.1, from coordinate 2,991 downwards.
TGAGGGACAAGCGACTTCCGAGTTGCTTTATGAAACCACGCACAACATTATTTAATCCTCTTTATTTTTAAAATCCGAACATCTTCGAGCGGTCTGTCGTATTTACCGGTTTTTACCAACGAAATATTGCTTGCTATTTCAATCCCATCAATCACTTCGCCAAACACCGTGTAGGCATTATCCAAATGCGGTGTTCCGCCAACGGTTTTATAATCAGCGCGTTGTTGTTCGGTGTATTTAATGCTTTTTTTCTGTTCCAATGCATTTAATTCGGCATCGGTAAATACTTTTCCTTTAACGATATAAAACTGACAGCCCGACGAAGCCCGTTCGGGATTCACATCATCTCCCTGACGGGCAGCTGCTACGGCTCCTTTTTTGTGGTAATATTTGGGGAAAACAATTTCGGACGGAACGGTATAACCCACATCACCCGAACCAAGTACGACTTTTGGACCAGCATTTTTAGAATCTGGGTCGCCGGCTTGTATCATAAAATCTTTGATAACACGGTGAAAAAGTACGCCCTCGTATAAGTTCGCTTCTACGAGTTTCATGAAATTATCGCGATGCTGAGGCGTTTTGGCGTACAGCTTTACTATAATTGTGCCTTCGGTGGTTTCTATTTTAAATACAGGTTCATTGTCGTTGCGTTTGGCACATGAGCTTGTAAATAAAATACAAACGAAAAGTAATAAGCTGATTTTTTTCATTAGTTTCATTAGTTTATAATATAATGACCTGCCCCTAACCCATTAAAGGGGTATAAGACTGGTACTTTGAGATTTTATTGTTTTACAATCATCCACTTTTGTGTCCTAAATATTATAGCTAAGTCCATTTATAATAGTTTTAAAAACCTGTTCCATTAATCTCATAAAAGAGGAAAACGTTGGCTTTTGAAGATTGTTTGTTGGGTTTTTTATTGTATTTGGAATAATTGCATTGCAAAAGTAATAAATAAATTTTTATATTTGCAGTCCCAATAACTAAAATAATCGCTATGTACGAATCACTTTTGCAACTCGACCCTGTCAAGATTAATTTCTCGGCTTCGGGTATGCACGTTATAAATATTATTCTCAGTTTTATAATGTTTGGTGTGGCGTTGAATATCAAGCCTGCCGTTTTTTTAGAATTACTGAAAAAACCTAAATCGGTGATTTTGGGACTTATCTCTCAGGTTATTGCGTTGCCGTTGGTAACTTTTGTGTTGGTGATTTTACTGTCGGGGTTTATTACTCCCACCGTTGCTATGGGAATGATATTGGTAGCATCGTGTCCGGGTGGAAATATTTCCAACTTTATTTCGTCGCTCTCCAAAGCAAATACCGAACTTTCGGTAGGTCTTACGGCTACAACTACCTTATTTGCAACTATTACCACGCCTTTTAATTTTGCACTCTGGGGTGGATTGTACACAAACTATATTAGCAAACATTCAGCACATATATTGCAACCTTTAGTTATCAATAATGCGCAAATGTTCGAAACGGTTTTTATATTACTCGGAATCCCGTTGGTAGCCGGTATGTTGTTTGCCCGTTTTTTCCCAAAAATTACACAAAAACTTTTCAAACCGACACAAATTTTATCTATTGTGTTTTTTATAGCAGTGGTAATATTGGCTTTTGCTAATAATTTCGATTTATTTTTGAAACACATTTACCTGATATTTTTTATTGTTTTAATTCACAATGGCTTGGCATTGCTTACAGGTTTTGGTATTGCAACAATCTTTAAATTACCTTGCTTGGATAGGCGGACAATTACAATCGAAACAGGCATACAAAATTCCGGATTAGGTTTGGTATTATTATTTAATCCCAAGATTTTTCCAACAGATTTGGCATTAGGAGGTATGTTGTTTATTACAGCATGGTGGGGTATTTGGCATATTATTTCCGGATTAGGAATTGCTTTTTATTGGAATAAAAAATCGAAAAATAGCAGAAATTTAAAAAATCACAACAGATGCTTGCAAACGACAGTGTAAAGTTGCGGGCTGTAGAACCCGAAGATTTGGAAAAATTATACGCATGGGAAAACGATACTTCGTTGTGGGATGTCGGCAATACACGTCAACCCTATTCAAAATTTGCACTCAGGCAGTATGTAAATGAGTTTGATAAAAACATTTACGAAACTTGCCAATTACGATTTATGATAGTTGAGCAGCTCGGAAATGAGACAGTTGGTACGGTAGATTTGTTCGATTTTGATATTCACAACAGCCGGATTGCTTTAGGGTTATTTGTTGATGAATCTTATCAGGGAAAGGGTTTTGCCACCTCGGCGTTGCGTTTGGTAGAAGCCTATGTTTTTGATTTTTTGAATCTGAATCAGCTTTATTGTCATATATCGGCGTTGAATGAGGCAAGTCGACGAATGTTCGAAAAAGAGCAATACGAAAATAATGCAGTGCTAAAAAACTGGTTACGCACTGCGAATGGATTCGAAGATGTAATTGTATTTCAGCGTTTTAAAAATTAAAGTGCAACTTGTAATCTGGGAATAAAACAAGGTAAAATTAATATTTAACATAGCGATAAAGATTTTTTTTGCTAATTAATTTTTGTAGATATAGAAAATAAACTATTTTTGTAACGCTAATTAGTACTAACAAAAATTTAAACAAAATGGCTTACGTAATTTCAGAAGATTGTATTGCTTGCGGATCGTGTATCAGCGAGTGTCCGGTTGACGCAATTTCAGAAGGTGATATCTATGTTATCGACCCAGATGTTTGTACCGACTGTGGTACTTGCGCAGATGTTTGTCCCTCAGAAGCAATCAGTCCGGCTTAATTAAAAATTTAACCAACAGTATTGGTTGGAGTGGCTGTATGATTTAATTCATACAGCCATTTTTGTTTTTACGAAATACTGATTTTGTGAAAAGTGAATCTGCTATTCCTTGCTTTAAATGTAGAAATGTACATGATTTTCTTTGGCAATTTTTACTACTATCGCAATAGAAAATATACTTTAT
>DYSC01000101.1 GCA_020726365.1 Porphyromonas sp. | reverse complement strand
AATATAAACGCGCATTTTCTTCATCGTCAACAATAAGAATCTTTTTCATTTGTAAATAATTTATAGACCTGCCCCCTAATCCCCTAAAAGGGGAATTTGATGCGTTTTATGTTATTTTTTCAAACTCTTCAAACGTCAAACCTTTCAAACTCTTCATACGACAAACCCTCACTCAAACCTATACCCAAAAGGAATCAACAAGTCCACACGAGTTCCCTTAGCCAGTCCATTTTGGTCGTTTAAGTCGAATATCTGTTGGTGCATTTTATGTTCGTTTGTATGATTGTAAAAATCCAGTTGAGCCTCAGCCAATTTTAATCCTTGTCCATTTCCTTGCGTACCCAATTCTTTGGCTCGTTGCCGCCCAACTCCATTATCACAAACTACAATTAGTACACCATCAGGAGTTTTTCGCACTTCAATAAACAACTTTCCACCCTCTTCTCGGGGCACTAATCCATGTCGGATAGCATTATCGCAATAGGTATGGAGCGTCATTGTTGGGATTAATAAATCCATTTTTACATTTTTATCAATGTGAATTTTGTAATCAAACTTATTGCCAAAACGCATTTTTTCTAACTCTAAATATTTTTCTATATACTCCATTTCTTCTTGCAACGAAACATAGTTTTTGTCGGCATTTGCCAGCGTCAACGAAGTGAATTTTGAGAATACCGATATAAAATGTCCCGCTTTAAGCTTGTCAGTCATAGCAAAATGGCCAATAGCACTCAATACATTTTTAGTGAAATGTGGAATTATTTTCGAACGCAAAGTATTCAACTGCAGTTCGTTTTCGAGCTTTGTTCGTTTAATTTCCTGAAGCTGTTTTGCCTGTTTCTGTTTGGTGAACTTTTGTGTAAAATAAATACTCAATGCAATAATAAGTAGCAAGTAAAACGCAAAAGATATTGGGCGCAAATAAATAGGAACAGTTATTTCTATCATCGGACTTTGCACCACAGGCGACCACTTTATGCCATCCAAACTACACTGCACTTCGAAACGGTATTTACCAAAACCGATATTGGTGTAATTAACCGATTTTGTGTAAATGGGCTCCGACCATTTGTCCGACAAACCAACCAAACGATACTTGAACCGTAAAGATTTAGGAGACGAAATGGAATTGGCAATGTAATCGATACGGAAAAATGTATTGTCGGAACTAATTTTCGCAGTGCCATCCGAAAAGAAATGACTTTGCCAATTTGTATTATCGCTCGAATAAGATAGTTGATTTATTCGTAACTTTGGTAAGTGTTGTAACTGATTTTTTACAATTTCTTCGGGGTTGAATTTCAGCACATTCAGTGCTGTTGCAAGCCACACATAACCTTGTGAATCAACACAAATTCCATTTTGACCCGATTCCAATCCGGTAAAACCACCCTCGTATCCAATGTTTACAATTGCCAGATTCTCGTAATTGGTATTTGTTCGGATATCCACAATAGCAAAACCATGCGTGCCACCCACAATAAGGAATTTGTTTTTATAAACAGCCAACGATGTAAAAGCCCCGGTTAATTGCTTGGGCGAAATACGAAACTCCCGTCCATTAAGCAATTCCACATATATTCCTTTTTCGGTCGCTTTCCATAATCGTTTTTGGTTATCCAACGCCATGCTTACTACGCCAGTGTAATCGCGTTTAACTGTATCAGCGACTAACTTTCCGTTTTCGAACCAGCCCGAGCCACGGAAAGCCCCAACTCGTATTTTGTCATTTCCATCACGTATTATGCAAATAGGAAAACCTTTTTCGAATGGATAGAATTTTTTGTTAGCATCCATACCAATAAATAAGCCACGTTTATTGCTTGCTGAATCGATTCCAGAATAAAGTATGGTGTTTGTTATTTTATCAAAAAACGAAAATAAAGTAGCGGGTGTCTCTGAAGTCTCCTTAAAAATCCCATTTTCAAACCGAATAACACCATAACTCGATGTCATGTAAACGGTATTGTTTTGCCCCGTTGTGCTACCCATGTAAAGAAATTTGTTGGCAGCTGCTTGTTGAGGGTTAATTTTTTTAGAGAAATCTTTTTTTGCTAATTTGCCTGTTTTATCTAAAGTCCACAAACCGTTACCATAAGAGCCAAGCCACATTATGCCTGCCTTATCTTCTATAATCGACCAAATATTGTCTGGTTCAGCTAAGTTAAAATCATACTCTTCGATGTTCAGATTGAAGTAATTATATAAACCGTTTTCGGTACCAATCCAAAGATTATTTTCTCGGTCGACAAACGAAAAATTGGGGTAAGTGAGATTATTGTTCAATGACGAAACTCGCTTTGGATAAAATTCGTGACCACCTATATATAAATACAAGAATGCTCCATCGGTTAGCCATGTACTTTGATCGTTTGTGCCATACGTTTTTTCCCAAATAAATTCGAAACCATTTTTCGATACTTCGAACATTCTCGATTCGTTTTCGTTGATGCGTGATAATACACACTTCTTGAAATTTTTATTAAATAGTGCCCTATTTGCGTTATACGGAAAAAATATTTTCCTCAAAAAATGTTTTCCATCCCACTCAAATACACCACTTTGCGTGTAAACTGTCATTCCATCAACTCTTTTTACTTCTTCGTCGAAACCCTTCAGTCGTTTATATTTTTTACTATTGATGTTAAAAATAAAATGATTGTTTGACTTTGAATTTTTCCAACCAGCATTTTCGTGATTCAAACCCAATAACAGTATTCTGCTTTTATCTAAAGGAATAATTCTACAATCACGACCCCCATAAAGCATATTATCGGGCAGTGAGTGAAGTGAAATACTATCGTTAGGATACAGAATGGAAAATTTACGTTGTGTAAAAATCAATTTCAGCAAACCCCATTCGCTGATATTTACTGTTTCGCCATAAGGAAGCCCATCGTCGGGTGTAAAGTTTTTAAATGACGTACCATCCCAGCGGCTCACTCCGCCTTTTGTTCCAAACCACATAAATCCATCGTTATCCTGAAACGCACACATTACCTGCATCTGTGCCAGTCCATCGCGTGTACTAAAGTAGCGGTATGCATAATGGCGCGAAAGTTCAGGAGCGGCTGATAAGGTGAGAGAGAGGAAAAGAAACAGAAACAGCCCCCTAACCCCCGAAGGGGGGAAATGTAAAAGTTTATGAAGTAGGGTTTTAAACATTTACAAAAATGAAATTAAAAAGTGTTTTTACACAAAAAATCTTTAAGATGTATGTTGTTGATTCCTTCGAAGTTACCACCGGATGTGAAATTGTCCATTGTTACAACATATTTTGGATAGCTATCTTGTATTTTTAACAAATTACCAAACTCACGTTCATGTATTTTCTCGTCAGTAATTAAATAGGCAGATTGAACATATATTTTCTGTCCCTTTTTAATGCCTACAAAGTCAATTTCCAACTTATCCATTTGACCTACATATACTTCGTAACCCAATAATTTTAAATGATTATAAATCGCATTCTCCATTAGTTTATGTATGTCGCGACTTAAATCAATGTTTTGCTGACAATTGCGCAATCCCAAATCTTCAAAATAATACTTTTCACTAATCTCAAACTTTTTCAACCCATTTATATCGAACCGTTGCACCTTATGTACTATGTATGCATTGCTCAAAGCCCGCAAATAATTGAGAATAATACTTACTGAAATATCAACTCGTTGCGATTTCAAGTATTTATGGATATTATTCGCTGAAAATAAACTACCCACATTATCGGCAATATAGCCAACTAAAGTTTCGAGAAATGCAACATTGCGAATACCCTCTCGGCTTACCACATCTTTGAGCAAAATAGTTGAAAATACATTTCGAAGATATTCCAGCACATTCTCTTCATCCAATTGCAAACGCGACAAGTAGGGTAATCCCCCATAAGTCAGAAAAAGCTTTAGCGATGTATCGGTATTTTCAAGTTCGTTCAACAGTAAAAACTCCTGATAACTTAAACTTTGAATATAAAATTCGATGTATCTGCCTGATAAATAGGTTGAAAGTTCCGACGAAAGCATTTTTGCATTGCTGCCCGTACAGGTAATGTCGCATTTATCTTCGGCTTGTAAACTTCGAAGTACATGCTCAAAACCGACTATATCTTGTATTTCATCAATAAACAGATAGTTTTTTTTAGAATCGGATAAATGCTCATTGATATACGCAAACAATTCGACCTCAGTTTCGATAAAACGGAATTTTTCAAACTCTTTGTTTATCAGGATGATATTTGCATCGGGATAGCTTTTTTCAACAGATTCCGACAATTGTTTTAACAAAAAACTTTTCCCCACCCGCCGTTGACCCGTTAGCACTTTAATAATTCCTTTATCGAAAAATGAAATTATTTTGTCTGTATAGATAGTTCTTTCTATAATCTTCATGATTTTATCACTTATAGTTTATAAACAGTGCAAATATAGTAAATTTATTAAGTATACTCAATAAAAATGAAAATAAATGGGGTTGTATTGTTTATATTGAATAAAAATCAGCTCCGGCGCAACCAAACAATAACGCTGCCACCGGAACTGATTGAAGTGTAAACGAAATCAGAAAACGTTTTTGTAACAATTAGGGCAAATACTATTTATCAATAACATAAATCAAATCAATCTCAAATAAAAATACCTTATCGCTTTCAGTTAACACGCACTTTCCACCCCAAAATTTAATTTTTGTAGCATCGGGTAAATCCTTACTAATGCGATCATCTATTACTTTTAAAGCCGACTTGTTAAGTAGCTGTTCCTTACTAAATTCAAACCGATATACTTTTTCGTGTAATTTGCTCAACATCAATTTCAAATCAGGTTTTGTCGCCGCTTTTTGATAATTCGATTTAGTGTCGCGAATATCTTTTGTTATTTCTTTTCCGCTTCGGCTTTTTATTCCCATTTCGGCAGCAAGCGTAAGGTCAGCATTGTAGGCTGAAGCTGGCTTTGGCATTCGAGCTTTAACCACATTAAACAATTCCTTTTCGGTCTGCTGTACCGACCAATTAACAGGTTTTATTGGTTTGCGGTTGCTTTCATACCGTGGCGGATAACGCTTTGCCAACGAATCGTTCCACGTTATACTAATTTCCTGCTTTACAAAATCGGATGCATTGCCAAAGTTGGTAGTACCAAAAATCTGATTTAATTTATTGTTTCCTCCGTAAAACGAAGTGCCATGAGCAAATAAATTAGGATGAAGCATGTTTTTATTATGAGGTGGCGAATTGCGCCATTGCTCAAAGGATTCGTCAGCTATGTTTTTAGCATTATCAACGAGTGAACGTTGATAATCCGCAGTAAAATTCATTAATATATTCTCCGCATACAAACTCATTTTAAAGCCATTGTAAGTCACAAACTGAATCCTGTCCGAAGGATTTATACCCGTAAAACCAGCTGCACCCTTCGTTTCCTCATGACTACATTTCGTTTTCATCATATACACATTATGATTCCGTGCCGCCAACCACATCCTTTCGTCCCAATACAAGGTAGTAAGCTTATTATCCAACCTATATTGATTAATCCGCTGATGGAAAAAATAGGCTGCCAATCGCTCTAATTGTAAATCGGGACGATTCGGTATTTCACTTAACAAACTTTCTAAATCTCCTTGTCGCAACACTTTATCAAACACCGAATCGAGGCGAACTTTGTTATCGTAGGGAAGTTGGGGAAAGGCTGAAGAGCAACATTGAAATAAAAACAGTAATAATGTGAAATTTCGTTTTATCACTATTTAAGGAGTTGTTGAGAACTTTCCACTAAGTTGCACCTCATGCTCTCCAGTGGCAACACCATTTGAGTCAATATCAAAATAAATGAAAGTGCCATTGAATGAACCTTGAATATTGGCAGTTCCATAAGACGAATTTTGTCCAATCTTAGTTATGGTAACATCTACCTTATCATATACTGCTTCGTAAGTAGGTAAATTTTCATAACCTATCAAAATATAACCATCTGTAAACTTGTAAGACCCTAATTTTATATTCTCAGGCAAACTCATTTCCAGATTTCCCTTTTGGCCTTCATCAGTAAAAATAATGTTTAACGTTGTTGACCATCTGGTTGTTCCAATATTATTGATTTTACCATTAACAGTAAATTCGGTAACATAAGTATTAATTGTTTCCTCTTCAACCTCGTCGGCTGGTGCACAACTAAATAAAAGAATGAATATAAAATAGATTGTATAATTAATGGTTTTCATATTATTTGTTATTTATAAAATTAATAATTTCGTGTTCGTTAATATCTTTGTATCGAAATGTTTGTTCAATTTTTCCGTTGTTATAAAGCAGAATTAGCGGCATTTGTCCTTTTGTCAATTATAGAAAACGCAATACTTCAAGTTCAATTGAATGTAGAGGTGCTGTTTTAGTTTCATCGAAGAACAGTTGTGCATTATGGTTACTGTCCCAAAGTACATATAGAAACTGGTTAGTGTATAGTACTACCCATTTGTAAGACCATTTATATTAAGAGTTAAGCTAATTTATTGTTATTAATTTAACTGTTTATTATTCTTAATTTTTTGAATTTGTAAACCTTTTTTATATGAAGTAAATGAATAACGCAAGCTTTTTTTGAAAAATACTACCCGTAGGGTGGAGATTTTTCAAAAAACCCGCAGGGCTTGAGCTTTCGTTTTCATTTACGGAATATATCTTTGTTTACAAATTGAAAAAGTTAAGCACA
>DYSC01000277.1 GCA_020726365.1 Porphyromonas sp. | reverse complement strand
CCTACATTCAACTTTCAAGTGCAAAAGAATAAAAAAAGAAGATAAAATAGAGTTTTAGTTTAAAATAAATATTTCTTACAGAGTTCATCATAGACTTCTTTTGGGGTTCTGTATCCAAGACATTTCCTAGGGCGATTATTGATAATGTCTTGGATTCTTTGAATTTCTTCTTTTGAAATAGTGTCAAAGTTCGTTTTCTTGGGATAAAATCTTCTGATGAGTCCATTTCCATTTTCATTCGTTCCTCTCTGGTAGGAAGAGTAAGGATCTGCGAAATAAATATCTATTTCTGTTTTCTCTGAAACCTGTTCATGCTGAGTAAATTCACATCCATTATCGAGAGTACAAGTTTTTTTGAGAGGAAGAGAGGAAAAAATATCAATCATGGCTTTCTTTGTTTCTTCTGCTGTTTTTTGTAGTATCTTTCTCATTTCGAGATATCGAGAGACTCTTTCCACTTCTGTATGAAGAGCAGATCCTTTTCCAACTCCCACAATACTATCTCCTTCAAAATGCCCTCCTTCAACTCTCAGCTCTATTTCTATGGGTCTTTTGTGAATACTCATTCTATTCGGGATGATTTTTCCCTTTCTGCTTTTTCTTCCTGTAAACTTTCTTCTTTTCGTGTGATGTCTGGGAAGGTATTCGTATAGTTTCATCTCTTTTCCTCTTTTGCTGTAGATGAACTGATAAATACATTCATGACTGATCTCATGCCTCTCCTTGTAATCATATTCCAATCTTCCTGATATTTGTTCTGGACTCCACCCTTCTTTGATATACCCTATGGTATACCGATAAATAAAATGATTTTTTAAGGGAAATGGAGACTTACTTTCTTTTCTTCTTTTTTTATATTTTCCTTCTGCTTTGTCAGGAAGATAGTGTTTTTTCTTTTTTTTGGAACTATTCTTTCTTCGATCAATAACAGAACTATTGCGAGAAATTTCCCTTCCAATACTCGATGGACTTCGAGAAAGCATGCGAGCAATTTCTGATCTTTTCTTTCCTTCTTGAAGATATAAAAATATTTCTTCTCGCTCTTTTTGGCTTAAATGCTTATACTTCATGGTATGGGGGGTAAAATGAGTGGTTATCAACTCTATTTTACCTCCTTTTTTGCACTTCAGTTTTGATTATACA
>DYSC01000276.1 GCA_020726365.1 Porphyromonas sp. | reverse complement strand
TGAAATAATATGTCAACCAACTAATAAGCATGAATAAGATTTCAATCCGTTTTTTATGAAATTGAAGCCTCGAACGAAAATTGGTCTGAGCGTCAACTCAAACGCCAATATCATTCCAGCTTATACGAGCGTTTAGCCTTTTGAGCCGAAATAAGGAGGATATTTTAAAACTGGCAAATGAAGGACAAACTATATTTAAGCCTGCTGATATATTGAAAAATCCTTTGTCGCTATAATTTTTAGGGTTGGAAGAAAAATCTTCCTTTACGGAATCCGAGTTGGAGCAGGCAATTCTTTCAAAAATACGACACTTTTTATTAGAATTAGGTAAAGGATTTTTGTTTGAAGCTCGTCAAAAACGTTTTACATTCGATGGTGAACATTTTTTTGTCGATTTGGTTTTCTATAATCGTTTGCTGCAATATTTTATCAGCAAGGCAAAAAAACAAAAATATGAGCAGAATTTTAAATAGAAGTCGTGCTTATTTAATATATTTGCAAAATATTTAAATAACAATGTGCTCTATTAAAGTTAAAGCATGAAAACATTCAAATCAGGAACTTATATTAATCAGGGTTATTACAAAAGCTTTCAACCAGAAATAATCAACAGACAATTGTTGATTGACAACATGGAAGTATTGCAGCTTTTGAGTAAAGCAGACAGGGAATTAGGTCGTTTAGATATGTATTCTAACTATATTCCTAATGTGGATTTATTTATAAGCATGCATGTTGCCAAAGAAGCAACGCAGAGTAGTAGAATTGAAGGAACTCAAACCAGTATTGACGATGCTCTACTCGAAAAAGAAGATCTTCCACTTGACAAAAGAGATGATTGGGAAGAGATTCAAAATTATATTAAGGCTATGGAATGGGCTGTACTTGCATTGGACAAATTGCCCTTTTCGGCAAGATTGATTCGAGAAACTCACAAAGTACTTTTACAAGGTGTAAGAGGTGAGAAAAAGCAACCCGGAGCGTTTCGGACAAGTCAGAATTGGATTGGCGGAGCAACAATACATGATGCCGTTTTTGTGCCACCGGTACACACAACTGTTCCAAAACTAATGAGCGACATTGAAAAATTCCTACACAACGAAGAAATACATTTTCCTGAATTGCTTAAAATCGGATTAGCTCATTA
>DYSC01000275.1 GCA_020726365.1 Porphyromonas sp. | reverse complement strand
GTAATACGAATGAGGTAATAGATACAATTATGCTTTCGATTCCTGAGGCACGCAGCGACGCCGTTCCTTATATGTACCTTGATACTGCAATTCACATGTTATTTATTAGTTTCCCTGAATTTGAAAATATTGTAAAGGTTAATTGTCAAACTTTATCGGAGGATTCGGTAATTTCAATTCCCGGATTTCATTATGATGATGAAAACCATGTAAGTGTTGGCAACATTCAACTTGTTACAGTTCCATCACACAACAAGCTATTTGTGTTACAATATCTGGAAAAAAAACTGAAAATATTTGATTTAAATACACTTGCATTACTTGACTCAATTGACATGTCTTCTTCATGGCCGACAGCATCAAGTTTTCAACGCAATTTACTATATTACAATTCAACATCTGATAATTTATTTTTTGGCAACAAAATTATAAACACAGTTAACTACAGCACTGTTGCTACGCTTCCATCATCTGAACGAATTTTAGGCTATTATAATGGAAACAAAATATATGGTATTTCGTCCGTTGGGGGTGAAGTAACCATTCACGAATATGATGCCGGAACATTTGCGCTTACCTCCTCACATTTTCTGTTTCAACAACTCGGCATTGCAATGCCCGTATTTTATTACGACAGTAAGAACAACGACTTATTTATTGACGAATTTAATTATGCAGTTTTGTACCATTTTGATTTAGATTCAACAACAATCATAACTTCATTAGGCAATGAATATGAATTAATCGGTTATTCGCTTCAAACCTTTCCTAACCCTTTTAGTCATCACACAACTATAAATTTTGAGATACCTAATTCTGCAAAAGTTTATATTGCAGTCTATGATATAAATGGTAAATTTATCGAAACAATAGTAAATGAAAATCTTGTTGCGGGAAGTTATAAACGGGATTTTTTTCCAAAAACAAATGAAAAGGGAATATATTTTATTTTATTTCAAACACCTGAAAAAAGAATCGTTAAGAAAACGATTTTTGTTAGATAAATACAGGATTGGGTTCTTAAACAGAATAATAAAATTGTAAGGAAGGAAATATTTGATAATAATAACCAACAAAACGCTAACAAAGGCTATATGCAATAAGGGTTTCAGTGGTAATTCAAGCATTCTGCCCCGCATAAAATTTCGC
>DYSC01000100.1:4621-6804 GCA_020726365.1 Porphyromonas sp. | reverse complement strand
CCTGTTTTTATTCAATTTGTTATTTTTATGATGTTTTGGACTTTAAAAAATACATCAGTATCGAAAAAAGAATATACCAACCTATTATCAACGCCAATGCGTTAGTCTGAAAAAGAGCAATTAGCAAAATGCTTACCATCAGAAAAATGTATTGTACCTGATTGTCTTTCCATTTCAGGCTTTTGAATTTGAGCGAAAACATAGGCAGTTCTGAAACCAACAACCCACTTAAAATAAATGTAAAGGCTAAAATATACCAAGGGTTGGCAATAAGTACTTTGGAAAACGAATAACCCATCCCCACCCAAAACAACGCATTTGCCGGTGTGGGAAGTCCGATAAACGAAGAAGTTTGTCGTTCGTCGATATTGAATTTTGCCAAACGCAGAGCAGAAAACACCGGTATAATAAAGCCCGAAAATGCAACCCAATAAGGTAAGTTACTCTGTGTGAGCATCGAAAGCACCAATATGCCCGGCGCTACTCCAAAGCTGACTACATCGGCCAGCGAATCTAATTCTTTGCCCATGGGCGAGTAGGCATGCAGCAAACGCGCCGCTAATCCGTCGGCAAAGTCGAAAACAGCTGCCAGCAACACAAACAAAAGTACCAACTCGTAGTCACCCCGAAAACCGTAATAAATGGCCAAACAACCCGCATAAAGATTCAGAGAGGTGATGAAATTGGGAATGTGCTTTTTTATCATTTGTTTATTTTTAGTCTTTATTCTTACTGTCTATCAAAATAGTTACAGGACCATCGTTTACGAGTGCCACTTTCATATCGGCAGCAAAAATACCCGTTTTTACTTCAAAACCCGTTTTTTCGCTTACTTTTTTACAAAAAAGTTCATACAGCGGCACCGCTTTTTTGTGTCCGGCAGCCCTGATGTACGAGGGGCGATTCCCTTTTTTGGTCTGTGCATGGAGTGTAAACTGACTGATAATGAGTATTTCGCCTTTTATATCCACCACCGAGCAATTCATCACACCCTTTTCGTCGTCGAACACCCGCAGGCACGCTACTTTACCCGCAAGCCATTCGGCATCTTCGGCACTGTCGGCATTTTCAATGCCAATCAAAATCATAAATCCTTTCCCAATGGAAGCATGCGCCGCGTTATTTATAGTAACCGCTGCCTCGCTAACCCGTTGAATAACAATGCGCATAATCTCATTTTAGCATTAGTGAGAGGATAATTCCAAGTCATCCCCTCAACTGTAATTCTTCTTTTAGTTTTTTTTGCAATCCGCTTACCACCAAATCATACGAATGTTTTAATCAAAAATACTTCACTTCTTTACCTTCGATCGACGTCAACAGGTTGTTTGCTAAGCGACTGGCGCCAATGCGGAACATTTTGTTATTTAGCCATTCTTCGCCCAAAATGTGTTTAACAAGCGTATAATGTTTTACGGCATCTTCGGTGGTCACAATACCTCCGGCTGGTTTGTAGCAAACCTTTTCACCCGTTTTGTCGTACCATTCTTTTATAGCCGAACACATAACGTATGTTGCTTCCAAAGTGGCTGCTACGGGTATTTTTCCGGTAGATGTTTTAATAAAATCGGCACCGGCAACCATAGCGAGTAAGGATGCTTTTTTGATGTTCGAAGCCGTTTGCAGTGCGCCACTTTCGATAATTACTTTCAGATGAGCCTGTCGGCATGTGGCTTTTATTTCGGTCAATTCTTCAAATACTTCGTCGTAATTTTCTTCTAAAAATTTACCTATCGAAATCACTACATCAATTTCGGTTGCTCCTTCCATCACGCACAAGGCTACTTCTGCTACTTTTACTTCGATAAATGTTTGTGACATTGGGAAACCTGCTGCTACTGAGGCAATTCCTATTTCAGGAATCGTAAGTCGGTTTTTAACAGTACTCACCAATGCCGGTGAAACGCAAATTGCTCCCACATTTTGCAGATGTGGAAACGACGCATTAAAATTATTCACCTTATTGGTCAAAGCTACAATTTCGGCTGTCGTATCGGTACTGTTGAGCGACGTAAGGTCGATTAAACTCAGGCAGGTCTTGTATACGTCAATTGTATTGTTCGCAACAAATTCATCTTTCAAAATTTGTTCAATGTCTTGTTTTACAGCCTCATCGTTGAGGTTGGTATTGTATTTTTTAAAAAGGTCGTCTATTTTACCCATAACAAAGTTAGAAATTAAGA
>DYSC01000100.1:0-4521 GCA_020726365.1 Porphyromonas sp. | reverse complement strand
GTTTTTATTCATTCATCAACTCGTTGTTGTGCTTGCTGCAGTGTGAGTTTGCTACTCATTCAGACGGGCAATAATGGTTTCGTTTCCGGTGGTTTTGTCGCCCACTTCCACAAAAATTTCGGTATCGAGCGGAAAAAATAAATCGACCCGAGAACCAAATTTAATAAAGCCAAGTTGTTCGTTCAAATGACATAATTTTCCGATATGAGCATATGTAACAATGCGGCGGGCTAATGCACCGGCAATCTGGCGAAGCAAAATTTGAGTGCCCTCTTTGCTTTCGATAACTACTGTTGACCGCTCATTTTCGTGGCTCGATTTTGGAAGATAAGCAGCCATGTGTCGACCATTATGGTGAGCAATTTTCAAAACCTTTCCCTGAATAGGATACCAGTTGGCATGCACGTTGAGAACTGACATAAAAATGGAAACCTGTATGCGTCGATCGCCAAAATACTCCAATTCGTCGGTTGGTTCTATCACCACCACAGTTCCATCGGCAGGCGCAACAACCAATCCGGCGTCGTCAATCTTTATTCTACGCGAAGGATTTCGAAAAAAATAACTGAAAAACAGCAAAATAGTCGCTGACAGAAAAGTTGTTATGGCTAACGGAAAAGTAGGAAATCGCAAATAGATGAACAGATTTAGCACGAAAAGAATGAAGAGCAAACTTAATAAAATTTGCCGCCCTTCCTTATGAATTTTGATGTATCTCATTTCTTCGTATGTAGTTTGAAATTAGTAATGATATTTTTTTGTTTTACGACCCCCAAAATCCCCAACGGGGGGTTTCGAGAGCTTTAATGGTGTTTTCCTCTTTAATTTAAACTATAGTGAATTTGTCTTATAGCCTCCATTGGGGGGTTGGGGATTTTATACAAAATTTTGAAAAATAACAAACAAAGATAAATATTTTTTTTGACGGATGCAAACCAATTCCAAAATTTTCGGAATTCATCAAAAAACTGTACCTTTGCGGGCAAATTTAAAATTATAAAATGAATTTATCTTTACTCAGTGCTATTTCGCCGGTTGATGGTCGTTATCGCACGAAATCAGTCGATTACGCTCAGTATTTTTCGGAGTATGCCCTTATTCGTTACCGCATGCAGGTGGAAGTAGAGTATTTTATTGCTCTGTGCGAAATACCGTTGCCTCAATTAAAAAATGTGCCAGGAGATATTTTTACGAAATTACGATTGATCTATCAAAATTTTAGCGAGCAGGATGCGCAACGCATAAAAGACATTGAGAAAGTTACCAACCACGATGTAAAAGCAGTAGAGTATTTTCTGAAAGAGAAATTTGATGCATTGAATTTAGTTGATTATAAAGAGTTTATCCATTTAGGACTCACTTCGCAGGATATTAATAATACCTCCGTTCCACTTTCGGTGAAAGAAGCTATCAACAAAGTATATTTGCCCGAAATGGAAGCACTATTGCAGGAATTGCAACACAGTGCCGACGAATGGCGCGATGTGTCGATGTTGGCAAAAACACACGGACAACCAGCTTCGCCAACTCGTTTGGGAAAGGAAATTATGGTGTTTGTATATCGTCTCGAACAGCAATTAGCTCAGCTAAAAAAAGTGCCGGTTTCGGCAAAATTTGGCGGTGCAACGGGTAATTTTAACGCACACAAAGTTACTTATCCGGCTATCGACTGGAAGCTTTTTGGAAATAGCTTTTTGACCGATAAATTGGGTTTAGATCGCGAGCAATTGACAACGCAAATTTCGAATTACGACAACCTGGCGGCTCAGTTCGATGCCATGAAACGTATCAATACAATTTTGGTGGATTTCTGTCGCGATATTTGGACGTATGTATCAATGGAATACTTCAAACAAAGCATTAAAGCGGGCGAAGTAGGTTCGTCGGCAATGCCACACAAAGTAAACCCGATTGATTTCGAAAATGCCGAAGGAAATTTAGGCATGGCAAACAGCATTTTTGAGTATTTAGCGTCGAAATTACCTGTTTCCCGTTTGCAGCGCGACTTAACGGATAGCACCGTGCTCCGAAATGTGGGCGTTCCTTTTGCGCATACGCTTATTGCAACGCAAAGTATTCGAAAAGGTTTAGGTAAATTATTGCTGAACGAAACTGCTATTTATCGCGACTTGGATAATACATGGGCGGTGGTTGCCGAAGGAATTCAGACCATTTTGCGTCGCGAAGGTTATCCGCAACCCTACGAAGCGCTGAAAGCCCTCACCCGTACCAACGAAGGCATTACCCAACGTTCTATTCACGAATTTATCGATACCTTAGCCATCGAGGATACGGTAAAACAAGAGTTAAAACGCATTACACCAAGGAATTATACGGGCGTCTGAAAAAGTTCGTAAGGTTTGTAGTTTGTAAAGTATCTTTACATTATCACATCACCACATCATCATATCATCACATCAATAAAATGAACAATTTCTGGATATTATTAAAACGTTTTGTTCTGCCATATAAAAAATATGTAGGTTTAGGTTTGATGTTCAATCTGCTGGCTGCGGTGTCGAGTTTGTTTTCGTTTGCGGCTATTATTCCTATTTTGCAGATTTTGTTTGGGATGGAAAGTTTCAAATCGACCTATATGCAGTGGGAGTGGAGCGATGGAATGAGTAATATTGGCGCTGCGCTCAAAAACAATGTGTATTATTGGGTGGAACAAATGGTGGCTTATGTCGGTCCGCAAATGGCGTTGATGTATTTGGGGATTTTTCTGATTTTTACTACTGCTTTTAAAGTCGGAAGTGCCTATATGGCTACTTTCTGCATGGTGCCGATTCGTACGGGCGTGGTGCGCGACTTGCGAAATTCGCTTTATAAAAAGATTGTATCACTGCCACTTGGCTTTTTCTCCGAAGAACGCAAAGGCGACATTATGTCGCGCATGTTGGGTGATGTGAACGAGATTGAAGTGTCGATTATGAGCTCACTCGAATTGGTTTTTAAAAACCCGATTCTTATTCTCATCTATCTGGGCGTTATGTTTGCCATGAGTTGGGAGCTGACTATTTTTGTGCTTTTGTTGTTGCCATTCAGCGGTTGGTTGATTGGCCGTATCGGGCGTTCGCTCAAAGCTCGTTCGCAGGTTGGGCAACAGCAAACAGGCGAGATGCTTTCGCAAATTGAGGAAACGCTGAGTGGATTGCGCATTGTAAAAGCTTTTAATGCCGAGCACAAAGTACAAAATCGTTTTGCCAAAATAAACGAAAATATCCGGCTAACATTTACCCGCATGAACAACCGACACAATCTGGCGCATCCGGTGGGCGAATTTATCGGTACAGTGGTTATTGCTGTTTTAATGTGGTTTGGTGGCTCACTTATTATCAATCAAACAAGCAGTATTGGTGCTGCCGAATTTATCTATTATATCCTGATATTTTATAGCATTATTCAACCTGCAAAAGACTTAAGTCGTGCGAGTTACAGTATTCGCAAAGGTATGGCTTCGCTCGACCGGGTGGATATGATTCTGAATACTGAAAATACAATTCAAGAACCGGAAAATCCACAACCGCTGCCGTCGTTTAATACCGCTGTTGAGTTTAAAAATGTGAGTTTCCGCTACCAAACCGACTGGGTATTGCGCTACATTAATCTCACCATCCCAAAAGGCAAAACAGTAGCTTTTGTCGGACAATCGGGCTCCGGAAAATCTACTTTGGTCGACCTTGTTCCCCGTTATTACGATGTGGAAAAAGGCGAAATTTGCATCGATGGTGTGAATATTAAGAACTTCCGTACTCACGATATTCGCGTACATTTGGGAAATGTGAATCAGGAAGCCATTTTGTTTAACGATTCCTTTTACAACAATATCACATTCGGGGTCGAAAATGCCACCATGGAGCAGGTAATGGAAGCTGCCCGCATTGCCAACGCACACGATTTTATTATGGCAACCGAAGCCGGCTACGAAACCACAATTGGCGACAGAGGTTCCAAATTATCGGGCGGTCAACGCCAACGCATTAGCATTGCGCGCGCCATTCTCAAAAATCCGCCTATCCTCATTCTCGACGAGGCCACCTCGGCACTCGATACCGAATCAGAAAAATTGGTACAGGAAGCTCTCGAAAAACTGATGAAAAGTCGCACAACATTAGTTGTAGCGCATCGTCTATCAACCATTAAGAAAGCCGACGAAATTTGTGTGCTTCACGAAGGGCGCATTGTAGAACGCGGTCGACACGAAGAGCTAATTGAACTAAATGGCTACTACAAACGATTGGTAGATATGCAGACGTTTTGATGTGATTTTAATTGCAATCCCCAAAAATATGCTTCGAAAAATTAAGAATCCTATCCTTTTCCAAGGAAATCTCACCAACAAAAATTATTTTGAGGGTTGGTATTACAAAATGGTAAGTGCCGATGGCAGTTGTTAGGTAGCTCTGGTTTAAGTCAATATCAATTAAGGCGATTTGAGTAATCTCAAGACCCTTTTTGGTACATTGGTCTGAATCTGACCAAAACGAACCAAGATAGGGTGTCTTTTTGCCCGATTTT
>DYSC01000019.1 GCA_020726365.1 Porphyromonas sp. | reverse complement strand
AATTATCTTGGTGGCAAAAAGGCATCTTCGATATGTTCGATTTCCACTTTTTGTCCATGTACAACTACGGCAATTACATCAAAACGGGTGTCGCCATTCCAATCGTAGCGCATAATGTATCGCTCGGCAGCATTTACAATGTTTTTAATTTTTCGGTTGTCGATATATTGTTCGGGGTTTTCGGCAAAAGCGCCCGAACGAGTTTTCACCTCAACAATAACTAATGTTTCGTTTTTTTCGGCAATAATATCAAGTTCCAAACTGCCTGTACGCCATTTAGTTTCACGTATCCGGTATCCGTTTTCTATCAAAAAATCGCGGGCAAGTTCTTCGCCATTTTCTCCTAAGTCGTTGTGGTCGGCCATAGTTTCAAAATTATCTTTTTGCAAAAATAAAGTTTTAATTTTATTCTATCAACTTCATTACGTCTTCTACACTCAAATTTTTCATAATATCCGAATCGCCGTTTATCATATTTTCGAATAATTCAAGTTTTTCTTTTTGGAGTTGAATGATTTTTTCTTCGATGGATTTTAGGCTAATAAATTTATATACAAATACTTGGTTCTTCTGCCCCATACGGTGTGCGCGGTCGTAGGCTTGTGCTTCGGCTGCGGGATTCCACCATGGGTCGAGCAGGAAAACGTAGCTGGCAGCAGTTAAGTTAAGCCCTACGCCGCCTGCTTTGAGCGAAAGTAAGAATACATGCACATTTTCGTCGTTCTGAAAACGCTCAACCTCTGCTTTGCGGTCGGTAGTGCTTCCATCTAAGTAGCAATAAGGTATTTGAGTTTCGTTTAAATAGTTGCGGTAAATTTTGAGATGTTCGGTAAACGAACTGAAAATTAGCACTTTGTCGCCTTGTTCCAATACTTCGTTGAGCTTTTCGCATACGGTATCGAATTTCCCCGAATCGCCTGCGTAGGTTTTGTCGGCAAGTACGGGGTGATTTGCCGATTGACGTAAACGCAACAAACCTTCGAGCAATACAATGGCGTTTACCTTATTGTTTTTGTCGTTTTTATTTTCGATAAATTTATCGCGATAACTGTTTCGGATATCTTTGTAAAAACGGTATTGGTCGTCGCTCATATCGCACCATTGCACGGTAATGGTTTTGTCGGGCAACTCGGTGAGTACATCTTTTTTATGCCGCCTGAGCATAAAAGGTTTTAATAATTGCCTGTAATACTGCTGTTTTTGAGGTAATTTACAAGCGCGTACAAAATGATTTTGTGAACCTAACATATTGCGGTTAAAAAAATGCACCTGCGACCACAAATCGGTCAGCGAGTTTTCGAGCGGCGTACCGGTCAGAGTCAGGAAACGTTGACCTTGTAGCGTATGGCAAGCCTGTGTAGTGTCCGATTGTGGATTTTTTATGGCTTGTGCCTCGTCTAAAATTATGTAGTTAAATGGAATTTCGGAAAGCATTTTCCTGTCGCGCCGCAAAGTGCCATAACTTGTAAGCAGAATATTAACATCTTTAATTTCAGCCGATTGCCGCACACGTTGCATTCCCTGATGAACGTGAATATTAAGTTCTGGCGCAAAGCGTGCAGCTTCGTCCTGCCAGTTGTATATCAAACTTTTGGGCACTACGAGTAAACTCATCCCACGCTTATTTTCCTTCATCCATTGAAGCAGACAAAGTGCCTGAATGGTTTTACCAAGCCCCATATCGTCGGCAAGGCAACCACCCAGCGCCAATTCGTCTAACAGGCGTAGCCAGTTATATCCATCTTGCTGATAATGACGTAATTCGCCTTTGAAACCCATTGGCAAATCGTAGTTTGAATCGAGGGTTTTTGCCAACAACTTTCGCGTGTTTTCTTTCAGATTGCATGCCACGTGTGGTTTCTGTGCCAATTCTTGGGTTAGTGCCAAATAATGACGCGCCACAAGAGCTTTTCCATCCTCAATTTTACATACATCTATCAATGTTTTATACTCATCGAACCATGCTTGCGGAATAATGGCATATTCGCCGTTTGGCAAAATAAGTTCGTGTTTGTCCTGCTTAATGTAGTTGAGTAGGCGCACAAATGGAATTTCATAAACTCCAAACATTACTGTCCCCCGAATATCGAACCAATCGCGTCCTTCGTCTAACACAATTTGCAGCGTACGTTCACCCACAAAAATCTGTTGCTTGGAGTTGTTTTTATTTTCAAATCGAATATCCACGCCGGTAGATTCCAATGCTTTGAAATGCATATTTATCCATTCAACTCCCTCGTTGTAAGGCATTTTACGCACTTTACCATTCAGGTCGAGACCAAGTTCTTTAAGTGCATCGACATACATGTTTTCTATCATTCGGTCGCGTTCTACTTTTGAAATTGTAAACGAATTGTCCGAAAAATCAACGCGTGTGGTCTTACCTCCTTGTCCTGCCCAAAACTGAAAATTGCCATATTCGAAAATCAACTCAATAACCAAACTCTTTTCGGCACTGTTTTCCGCCTCATCGTCGAAAAGTGTAAATTGTCGGATTGGTGTCAACTCACGTATTCTAAGCAGAGCATTGGTGATAATATTAAGTGTCTCTATTTCGAACCCTGAAGCTACTACTTTATCGGTAACAGCCAATGGAACAATTACTTTGTGAACATATTCGTCGGCATTTGCTTGCAGAACCGATACTTTCTCTTTATCGAAAAATGGCATCATCTTCGCACCATCTACATCGGCATCGAACTCATAAATTTTATTTTTAATTAATACTCGTGCTGGTTTTCGTGTTACAAGTACTGCTTTTTGAAGCGAAAGCGATTTCTTACCGTAGCTTATAGCGAGCGAGTAATTGATACGGTCGGGTAAATTTTCGAAACAATACAGTAGCTCAGGCATTTCCTCATTAACAGTCAGAGTTTTCCATGTAAATGGAAATTTTCCGACAGGCAAATACAAATTTCTTAGGCCTAATAATTCAAAAAAACGGTTTTGATTTTTTTCAATATATTCTAATATATAATCTTTAATGTATTTTTTATCAGGTGATATTTTTTTCTTCGAAAAGAAATTTTCTAACAGACTATCCCACGAACGGGCATCAACCGCTCTCACTTTCGATACAATATTGTTTTTTTCCAATTTCAGACAACAATCCAACAGTTGAAGTTCGGTAGCATCAAAAAGATGCAGATGGTTTGTTTTATTTTGCTCCACAACCTTTACAAAATGCGTTTGGAAAACGCCTTTTTCGTCGGTATCCACCACCATACATTCGGGTAAGCAACCAAGTATGCCGTTGTTATTGAGTGTAAAAACTATTTTCTGAGACATGAAAATTATTCAATTTAATAATTAAGTCCAAAAGCCCAAAGAGGTTTTATTGAAATAATGCACAACTATAAGTGCAAATAAACGTCAAATGTGCATATATAATTGTGGGAAATACCAATAAGTTTAAATAAAAAACCCGCAGCTCTTACAAAATTCTTCTGTAATGGTTTGATTCATAAATCCATTTCTGATTTTCTGAGCCCGTACGCCGTTTAAAATATCGTCTAATTTATCCGTAAAGATATTGCCTAAATTCATGGCTCCATCGGCATCTAAACAGCAGGGAACAATGGTTCCATCCGCCAAAATAGCAATCTGGTCGCGCAAGGCATAACAGGTTTTAGCTTGTTGGTTGCGCACGGTTTCGCCATCAGGCCAATCGAAGCGGGGCGCTGTTTGCAGAAATATATGGTCGGCTAATTTCAAGCCTGTATCTTTCTCGTTTTTACTTAATTCTTCGGGCTTTTTTTCGAAATATTCGCTAATTTTTTGGATGCAAAATTTACTAAAACTTTCACTTTCAGCCACTCCGCCATTCCATAAACGAAAATTTACATAGGTGGTTGTAGCAACTTTGGTGGCAAAATTTAACGCATTATTTATGTAGTTATCCCATTCACTTTCAGCAATATTTTCTTCGGCATCGTGTAGCGAAATATTAATTTGCCGCACCGGATACTTTTGTAAAACGGCTTCTTTTCGTTTCAGAAGTCCGCCATTGGTTGTGATATTAACCTGCATATCGGCTTTTTGAGCCAAAGCGAGCATTTCCTCAAAGCGTGGGTGCAGTAAGGGTTCGCCAAGTACATGCAAGTAAATATAGTTGGTGTACGGACGAATAGCTTCAAGCACCATAGCAAACTCGTCGGGCGACATAAACCGTGTAGCACGGTCTGTTTTAAAACAATAGCTGCAAGCAAAGTTGCAGCTATTTGTTATTTCGATATAGATTTTTTTGAATTTCAAAAGGTGGAAAATTTGTTATTGCAAAGAAACAAAAATATTTTGAGATTGAATTAGCTTAATTTTGAAAGACATTTTTTACTAAATCTTCCAAATCAATTTTTATTAATTCCCAGTATTTAAAACGCAAACATACAGGATTTTTAATATCTTGATAAACCACTGGCGGAAACAAAAACGTATCTGTGTAATATAAATCCAATTTTACACTTTCCGACTGTGAATTACCAATAATAAATGAAAAGCCAAATCCAACATTATCAGGCTTTTTTCCAATAATATATGGATAAGTCTTTACCAAACGATTGTAAATAGGAATAAAATCTACAGTACCATAAGTTGCATCTATAAATAGGTCAATATCAACAGATATGCGGTGTCCGAGCTGTAAACTCAGCGCAGTTCCACCGACTAATCTAAAGTTGTCCAACTCTTCCCACGTATTTAATTCTTTGAGGATGTGAAATAAGGTTGGGGACGTAGTGTTGGTATAGAGTTTTTGTAGCATTGTATTGTGTCTTTATTAATTGACAAATATTTTTCTGCATTGTAGATAGCAGTATATAGTAGCGAATGGGCAGATTGTATAACATCGATTGCACGGGTTTTTCCATAAAAACGAATTATTTCTTCTATTTGTTCTTTGTTACCACGTTCAAAGACCCGCTCAATTACAGCTATGTAATTAGAAATAAAATCAATTTTCTTAAAATCCGTATCCCAAAAAAGATGCGGTAAAATTATTTCAGTGTTTGGTTTTGGTTGTTTCTAAGTCTCTTCCAATTGTACTTGCTTGATATCATAAAAAGCTTGTAAACTGTAAAAATAACCGTCTTCGGCACCCAATAACCTATCCAACTTTAACGATAATTTTGGTTGAAGTGAACGTTTCTGTTTCAAAATAAAATTGAGTGTTTGTGGAAACTCTTAAATTAATGTTGCAAACTCAGACTTTTTAAGATTCCGTATTTTTAATTCCCTATAGAGTATTGCTCCATGATGTACCCCTTTTATTTTTGAGATTGGTGGTAACATATTGAACTTATTTAAGAATGCAAAGATACAAACTCACACTTAATAAACAAAAGTGTTTATTAAATTATTTGATTATCAATTGTTATATTTATGAACTTTACCAAAAATTCTTATCTTCAACCCATTTTTCAAAACGTAATTTTCTTGGTGAAAATCTCATTTTTTGTCTGAACACGAACAATGTAAATCCCTTTTTTATCAAACAAAATGCTTGCGCCGTGTTGATTAGCAACGGATTTATTTAAAATGTATTTTCCGGTAATATCAAAAATACTGATTGAAACTGTATTTGTTAAATTGCTTATTATTAGTGAGTTTTCCGATTTATAAAATTTTGGTGCATCTTCATTTATCTGATTTATATCTGTTTGAACCAACGTTTTTGTCGCCATAACATCCGAATAATCGGAAGTGGAAGTACCAAGTTTCGATTTTACGCGGTAATAGTAATTGGTTTTGGTTTGCAGGTTTTCAACTAAATATTTCGTTCCAATAACTTCTTTGTTTCGCTCAATAAATACCGTGTCTAATTGACCATAAGTAGCTTGCACATCGTCGATGGCCATATTGCCCGACGATTTTGTATAAGTAAACCGGAATTGACGATAATTTTGTGTCGCTGTAAAATCAAACGTAGGATAGGCTTTCGTAGTATTTACGTACGGATAATTCGCAATTTGCAACCATTGAGCATCTTGCAAAGCTTCGAGTTTTAGCGACGAACCCGTTCCATCCGAAGCAAAGCGATACATAAAAGTTAGATTTGTTACCGGAGCATCGTATATTTTTGACAAAAGCTTTTCGCCATTGTTTTTTAGTGCCACAGAAGGAATTGCTAAGCCTGAGCTTGTGGTTGAAGTATAATTACCCGAAGCCGTTCCCGACCAACCGGTAGGAAGCGGTGTCCCTCCTGTCCCTACCTTATCAAAAGCTTCCGTTTCGGTTTTATTGGCTGTACCCGAAGTTGTAAAAACATCAACGAGGTAACTATAAGCATACAAATCTTCTTCCCAGTTGGCAGTAAAACTGTCTGAATTAATATTATCGGCCGATAATACTTCTGGAGCTGTTAACGCCGATGTATGCAACTGCATTGTATTTGTCGCTTCCACATTTCCGTCAGCTTTTACTGCTTCTACCGAATAGGTATATTTGCTGTTTGGTTGTAGGTTAGTTAGCTCATGATTAGTTACCTTACCTACCAATTCGTTTTTTAAAAAAACAGGTTCAGACAAAACAAAAGCCATAGCATGTGTTCCAATAAAAGCTACCGAATCAACAGGAAGTACGTTCCACTCGCTTCGTTCGAAAACCGATTGCGGGTGAGTTATTGTATTTTTGCGTCGCAAAGTCAGGTCGAGACCCCAAATAACATCAGCTCCGGCGTTTGCTTCACCCACCATATCTATAATCATTCCGTTGTGGGTTAGGCAAATAGCATCATTCCCGTTTACTTGTAAAAGTGCGTCGGTTAGCAAATTTGCTTTTTGGGTTAAAGCAGCAATTTCAGCAGCTTTATGCACAATAGTATAAGTTTTGTTATTTTGCAATTGTCCGTTTAGCGGTAAAACCATACCAAAAGCGCCATCGCCGTTCGATTGTTTGCGGAGTGCATATTTCGATAAATCAACCGTTTTACCTGTCCCGTTATAAATCTCAATGGCTTTGTTCCAACTCGAACCTTCTATATAAGACGAAATAATCATATCGCCGGCTTTTTTTTCAGGCTGAAAAACTTTGAGTAGATAATCTGTGGCTGCAGGGTCGGAAATCCATTGCAGTGTTCCACCTTGCGGGTTAATGTAGGTTGGTTCAAGTAGTAAAAAATCGGGCGAAACATTGGCACGTATCGGAATATATCGGTTTTCGGTGAGCCCGCCGTCCGAAATAATGAGCGTATCACGAATCGAACCATCGCTCGTTGGAGCAAAAGTTAGGTTGATATTTATTCCATTCAGTACATTTTGAGGCGATAATTCATTGGTTGACAATTGTATCGAAGAAGTAGCATTTTTAACAAGCACAGAAATATTGCTGCTAATATTAGCTCCTTCGATATGTAAAGTTTCTGTGCGTGAGTCATTAGTCATTATAGTTCCAAAATCAATCGCCATCCCATGTTGTGGACTTGTTAAGTAAGCTTGTGTTTCGGTGGGGAAAGGGAAAACAGAAGTTGTATCGGCTCCCCAAATAAAGTCGGCAAGTGTCGGATAGTCAATAAAAGGATTTCTATTCCCTTGAATTTGATAAATGGCTTCATTTCGGGTTAATTCTTTGGTGCTCACAGGGTCTTGTCGATGCCATTTCAGCAACAAATCAATTGCCCACGGTTTCCAAACGGGGTAAGTATTGTTATTTAACATGGGCGATTGCCAAAGCTGTGAAAAATCCTCGTAAATGCTCGAAATATACAAGTACGAACGCGCAAAATCGCCTTTATAAGCATCCGCAGGTTCAAAACAATTTTCGCTATAAGCAGTACCGAAACCATTTTCACCTACTTTCGACACGCCATTATCGAGCGTTGGTGTACCCTTAACTTCGCCGAGTGGTAAGTTGCTTTTAGTCATATTGGTAACTGCATCGGCCGGATACAAATGGAACAAATCCTTGTAGGCCATGTTTTCGTGTGCGCCCCACCAGCTTTTCGGGAACGAATGCTCTATATGCATTTCATTTACAGCCCAATAATTTGTTTGTTTGCGTACCACGTTCGAATACATATCCATCACATTCGAATCGCTTTGGCGGTCGGTGTAGTAAAAACCCTCCCAGGTAAAGCCCTGTCCACTTCCGTATTCGAGTACTCGTAGCGGTGAGGAAACATTTTTTAGCGCCGTTTTCAGTTCGCTTTTCTGTTTATTTTTTGCAAAAAGGTAGTAACCGGCAGGTATGGCGGCATTTGAAAAAGTGCTTATTAATAGCAGTGAGCTAATGATAAAAGCATTGAAAACAATAATCTTTTTTTTCATCTTTGTTTATTCCTCTCTCCAACGTTTGGTAACATCACCAAAGGCATCGATGCGGCGGTCGCGGAAAAAAGGCCACCAGCGACGAACATTTTCGGAGCGTTTCAGGTCTATTTCGAGCACTATATTTTCTTCGTTTTCGTTGGATGCTTTTGCTAAGAATTCACCTTGCGGACCCGCTACAAAACTATTTCCCCAAAATTGAATTCCATTGGTAACGCCCGAAGGGTCAGCTTCGTAACCCACACGATTGCACGATAGTAAGTGAATTCCGTTTGCCACTGCATGTCCGCGCTGCACCGTGAACCATGCTTCTGTTTGGCGTTGTTTTTCGTCGGCAGTATCTGTGCTTTCCCATCCAATAGCCGTTGGGTAAATCAGAAGTTCAGCCCCTGCCATAGCCATTAGTCGGGCTGCTTCGGGGTACCACTGATCCCAACAAACCAATACTCCTAATTTGCCAACCGAAGTTTGTATGGGTTTAAAACCCAAATCGCCTGGCGTAAAGTAAAATTTTTCGTAATAAGCAGGGTCGTCTGGAATATGCATTTTGCGGTATTTTCCGGCAATTGTTCCGTCTTTTTCTAAAACCACTGCGGTGTTGTGGTAAAGTCCGGCTGCACGTTTTTCGAACAACGAAAGTACAATCACCACACTCAACTCTTTTGCAATTTTGCCAAAAATTTCGGTTGAGAGTCCGGGAATTGTTTCAGCCTGTTCGAAAACTGTTGTATCTTCGGTTTGGCAAAAATACAACCCATTATGCAACTCCTGAAGCACAATTAATTCTGCTCCCTGCGCTGCACATAAGTGAATATTTTTTTCGAGTTTGGCTCTGTTTTCGGCTCGGTTTGCCGTATTTGTCTGTTGAATAAGTGCTATTTTCATTTTTATAATAATGATTTTATCTTTAAAATAAATTCTTTCATTTCAAATAAATTTCGTAACTTACATCCGAAATTTTGCGTTCGGTTTTCCAATCGGCTTTATTTTTGAGAACTACAAGAAAATCATAATCTGAATCAGCATTAGCTGAGTCGGTTGCCTGTGAGCCGAAAAGAATTAAAAAATCTATCTCGGATATTGCATAGTTACGCAATGGAGCGAACCATGTTGTTTGATTAAGGCGGTGCAATCTATGCCAATTATCTCTCTATCGGGAAATGCTTTTTGCAATTGCTCTGCAGCAATTTTATCTATGGGAGAATTATACGTCGGCAGCAAAACAGCACCATTTATTATCAGAAAATTAGCATATGTCGCCGGTAATCTTTCATCTTCAAAATACACCGCATCAGCCATTGGTAATTCTATTAGTTTGAAAGAGCCCCCAACCCCTAAAGGGGAGAAAGTTTTCAGTTCATCTTCCATCATTTTTAATGCTTCGTAATGTTCATCTGTTTCGTCGTCGCATTTTACGTAGGCAATGGTATTGTTTGGGCAAAGTCGTGCAAGTGTATCAACATGACTATCAGTATCATCACCTGCTAAATAGCCATAATGCAACCATAGAATTTGTTTTGCACCAAAAAATTCTTTCAAATGTGTATCAATACTATTTTTTGATAAATTATTCCGATTGTCGGACAATAAGCATTCAGCCGTTGTCAGAATTGTTCCTTCTCCATCCGATTCGATACTACCGCCTTCGAGCACAAAATTCATCCGATTTTTATAGGAAGTATCTTCACCAAAAATTCCAGCTTCAAATAATTTTTGTGTAATCTGATTGTCATAATTGGCAGCAAATTTCAAACCCCAACCGTTAAAAGTAAAATCGCTAATGGTACGTTTTCCGTTTTCGAAAACAGTTATTCCGCCATGGTCGCGTGCCCAAGTATCGTTGGTTGGTATTTCGGCAAACGATATTTTTTCCAGTTCTTCTTCTGAAAAATGAGGTTCAACTTCATCGGTATCAACGCAGACAATTACTAAATTTTCATGTTTAACAATAGCTTTAGCTATATTTACAAAGCACTTGTTTACCTCTTCGAGCATATAAGCCCAATCGGTTTCGGCATGTGGCCATGTGAGTTGAACAAATTCCTGTTCTGCCCATTCGGCAGGGAGTGTTATGTTGATTGCAGATTTCATTACCGCAAAAATACAAAAAAATAAACTACAAATTATTCAATCTTAATAAACTTTTTCTGCTTATGGTCGTAATTAAATACTTCACCGGTTTCGATAATGTAATACCAACCCAAAATATCTAATTCACCGGCTTCATATTTTTCGGCAATGTAAGGGTAGGAGAGGAGATGATTCATTTGTTCCACAATGTTTAGTTGTTCGGTCATCCATTCGCGCACCGAAGGATTTTTTATGTCTAAATTTTCCATTTTCAAACGAACATTTTTAGCCAATTCGAGCCATTTGGTGGTATGTGGTATATACGCTGCCGATTTCTTGTCCATATATAAAGCATTACATCCACCACAGTTGGAGTGTCCGCAAATAAGAATCGTTTTTACATTCAATGCATTTATAGCATATTCAATGGCTGAAGTAGTGGCCAAAAATTCCTCTGATTCGCGATAAGGCGGTACTAAGTTGGCGATGTTCCGAATTACAAATAGTTCTCCGGGTAACGTTTTGGTAATAAGATTTGGAACAACGCGAGAATCGGAACATCCAATAAATAAAGTATGCGGCTGCTGATTTCGACCTATTTTTTCAAATAAATCTTGATGTTCTAAAAAATCGTTGGTATTAAAATCTTTAACTCCGTCGAAAAGTGATTGCATGGTATTGTCGTTTTACTTTTCTAAACAAAAAAAATGATGTAAAGTTCGAATAATAAGATTTTATGAAAAATTTTCAAATCTTCAACATTGAGTCCACTGTAAAAAGTCAGTTTCTATAAAAATTAGGTCTTTTGATTTGAGATTAATGTAAATCTATAGAGCTCGAATTATTGAAAATGACATTTTTGATTGTTGATATATTTATATTTTTGATTTTTCTGATTTTCACATTAAAATTAGTCGTAAAACGCTAATTAAAGCACTCTTTGACGTATTTTTATCTCATAATTTGTAATTCGGACAAGGTTAACTGTTTATATTAATTGAAATACTGATACACTTTTCAATTAATATAAACAATTTTTCCTTGATTTTAGGGAAGTCCGTTTTCTGTATATTTTAAAGTCGCTTATTTCTTTAGCAATTCCACTGCTTTATGAATATGTGCAGGAGTTGTACCGGTACATAAACACTTGAAAAACAAAGAACTTGCCTGAAGTGCAGACAAGTTCTTTAAAAAATCGTAAAAGCTGATTACGTGTGAAGAAATCTGCGTCAAAAATACGGATTAAATTTCATATTTATGCAAATAAAATCGTATCTTTGTGCCCGAAATTTTAATAGATATAAAAAACAACTGTAATTTTATGAACGTAGTTACAAAAACCATCACATTGGGTGATGGACGTGAAATTACCATTGAAACCGGTAAATTGGCCAAACAGGCTGATGGTTCGGTAATGGTACGCATGGGTAATACCATGTTATTAGCAACGGTTTGCGCTGCTAAAGATGCTGTTCCCGGAACAGATTTTATGCCACTTTCGGTGGATTATAAAGAAAAATTTGCTGCTAATGGTCGCTTTCCAGGTGGTTTTACCCGCCGCGAAGGTCGTGCTTCGGATTACGAAATTCTGGTATCGCGATTGGTCGACCGCGCTTTGCGTCCACTTTTTCCGGACGATTTTCATGCCGAAACATTTGTAAATGTTACGCTTTACTCTTCCGATGGTGTTGATATGCCTGATGCTTTAGCTGGTTTGGCTGCTTCGGCTGCATTGGCTGTTTCCGATATTCCGTTCAACGGTCCAATTTCTGAAGTGCGTGTAGCACGTATCAATGGCGAATTTGTTGTGAATCCTACATTCGAACAATTGACTAAAGCCGATATGGAAATAATTGTTGCTGCTACTTTGGACAACATTATGATGGTAGAAGGTGAAATGAAAGAAGTGAGCGAAGATGATTTGCTGAATGCTATGAAAGTGGCTCACGAAGCCATTAAAGTTCATTGTCAGGCACAACTTGATTTGATGGAAGCAGCAGGTAAATCGGTAAAACGTACATATTGTCACGAAGAAAACGACGAAGATTTGAAAAAAGATATTTGGGCAAAAACCTACGATAAAGCTTTTGCTTTGGCTACTTCGTGCAATACCGACAAACATTCGCGTAGTGAAAACTTCGAAGCCGTAAAAGCTGAATATATTGCTGGACTTGAACCTGAGGTTGCTGCTGAGAAAAAAGGATTAATCAGCAAATATTACCACGATGTGGAAAAAGAAGCTATGCGTCGTTCTATTTTAGACGAAGGCAAACGCTTAGATGGTCGTAAAACTACCGAAATTCGTCCTATCTGGTCGGAAGTGGATTACTTGCCGGGCACGCACGGTTCAGCTGTATTTACTCGTGGCGAAACGCAATCGCTGACTTCAGTTACGCTGGGTACAAAAAGCGATGAAAAACTGATTGACGAAGCATTGGTACAAGGAAAAGAACGTTTCTTGTTGCACTATAATTTTCCACCATTCTCGACTGGCGAAGCCCGCGCATCGCGTGGAACAGGTCGTAGGGAAATTGGTCATGGAAACTTAGCTTACCGCGCACTGAAACCAATGTTGCCCGATAATTATCCGTATGTAGTACGTATAATTTCGGATATTTTGGAGTCGAATGGTTCGTCGTCGATGGCGACTGTTTGTGCCGGAACATTAGCTTTGATGGATGCTGGCGTACAAATAAAAAAGCCGGTTACAGGTATTGCAATGGGACTTATCTCCGAAAATAAGGGTAAAAACTTTGCTGTGCTTTCGGATATTTTGGGCGACGAAGACCACCTTGGCGATATGGACTTTAAGGTAACTGGTACTGTTGATGGTATTACAGCTACTCAAATGGACATCAAAGTGGACGGACTTTCGTACGAAATTCTCGAAACTGCATTGCGTCAGGCTAAAGAAGGTCGTTTGCACATTATGGGTAAAATATTGGAAACTTTATCGGAACCTCGTGCCGACCTCAAACCACACGCTCCACGCATTGTGGCCATGATGATACCAAAAGAAATGATTGGCGCCGTAATCGGACCTGGTGGAAAAATTATTCAGGCCATGCAAGCCGAAACGGGTGCTACTATTTCGATTGAAGAAGTGGGCGAACAGGGACGTGTTGAAATTGCTGCGAATAATAAAACAGCTATCGATGCTGCCATTGCTCGTATCAAAGGCATTGTTTCAATTCCTGAAATTGGCGAAACCTATCCTTCGAAAGTAAAATCGGTAATGCCTTACGGTGCATTTGTTGAATTTATGCCAGGCAAAGAAGGTTTATTGCACATTTCGGAAATCGACTGGAAACGCATTGAAACCATGGATCAGGCCGGTATTAAAGAAGGTGATATGATTGATGTGAAATTGTTAGATGTCGACCAAAAAACCGGCAAATACAAACTTTCGCGCAAAGCGCTAATGCCACGTCCTCCGAAAGAATAGAATATACCCTAAATGGGAATCAGATAAGAAATAAAAGCTGCAATCCGTCTATGGGTTGCAGCTTTTTTGTGCTTAGCTTCAGGGTGTCCGGAGCACTCTTTTTGCTATGAGCTACTTTTTTTGTAATTTTGCATTTGCTAAAACAAAAAGTATGTCGAAAAGTGATAGTATAAAAATAGATATTGCTGGAGTTCTGAAAGCGAGAGCTCCCAAAGCGAAAGTGCCAAAGTTTGTTGTCAACTACCTTCGTCGCATTGTGCACGAGGAGGAATTTAATCAATTTTTCAGAGAAAATCAGGGTTTAAAAAATCTTGATTTTGTAGAAGCGGCATTTAATTATTTAGGAATAAAAATGCAGGTAATTGGCGAAGAGAACCTGCCACCGAAGGACGGACGCTATATTTTTGCCTGTAATCATCCCTTAGGAGGATTGGATGGCGTAGCTACAGGATATATTGTAGGCAGACATTATGATGGTAAAGTGCGTTTCTTTTCGAACGACCTTATGATGTTTCTCACACCTATGAAGGAAATGTTTGTTCCCATTAATAAATTCGGCGGGCAGAGCAAAAATCACGCTGACATGATAAAAGAGTTATACGAGTCGGATAATCATTTGGTTACTTTTCCGTCTGGAATGTGTTCGCGCAAGCAGAAAGGCGAAGTATGCGATTTGGAGTGGAAAAAAAACTTTATTACCAAAGCTGTTGAATACAAACGTGATATAGTTCCCATTTATTTTGAAGGTCGTAACTCAAATTTCTTTTATAACTTGGCAAACCTGCGTAAGTTTTTGGGTATTAAGTTTAATATCGAAATGATGTATTTGCCCAACGAAATGTTTAAACAAAAAAATAAAGAATTTAAAATTGTTATCGGAAAACCAATACCATGGCAAACATTCGACAAATCGAAGTCGCATGCAAAATGGGCTTTGTGGGTCAAGGATTTGGTTTATAAAATGGCGTGATAAAAGATGACAGACTACGGGCAACGGCTGTGATGATGTGTTGATGTGATGATAAAGATGAAACAATCAACCAATTTCTATTTTTTCAATTTCTAACTTCTAATTTTGGGATGAAAATAATATCATACAATGTCAATGGCATACGTGCAGCGTTGACAAAAGATTTTACAGGTTGGCTGCGTGCCGAAAATCCGGATGTGCTTTGCCTGCAGGAAACAAAAGCGCAGCCCGACCAAATTGACACCTTGCTTTTTGCCGAAATGGGTTACACTTCATACCTGCATTCGGCCGAAAAGAAAGGGTACAGTGGTGTGGCTATCATTACCAAATTGGACCCCGACAATGTGGTAGTGGGCATGAATCATCCGCGCTATGATGCCGAAGGTCGTGTTATTCGTGCTGATTTTGGCGATTTGTCAGTCATAAGCGTGTATATTCCTTCGGGTTCGTCGGGCGACGAACGGCAGGCTTTCAAAATGGATTTTCTGGAAGCTTTTTTGCCCTTTATCGAAGAAGTGCGCAAAACACGTCCGAACCTGATCGTTTGCGGCGATTATAATATATGTCATAAACCCATCGACATCAATCATCCAGAGCGTCAGAATGGTGTTTCAGGATTTTTACCCGAAGAGCGTCAGTGGCTCGACCGCTACGAGGCTTCGGGAATGGTGGATTCGTTTCGCGTGTTCGACCAAAGTGCCGAGAAGTACAGTTGGTGGAGCTACCGTGGTGGAGCGCGTTTTCGCAATGCCGGCTGGCGTATCGACTACCATTGGGTAAGTGAGCCGCTTCGTAACCGATTGAAGTCGGCTGCTATTTTGGCTGATGCCGTTCATTCCGATCATTGTCCGGTGGTTGTAGAAATAGAGTAGATAAAAATTAAAAAACAATAAATGTTTGCAATACAAATTTAGGAGCACTGATTTGTTTTTAACTTTGTAAACTAATTTACAAATTGAATAGCAACCCATGAAGTTTTATCCGTTACAGATTTTCGTAATAGTTTTATTATCAATTATTTTCACTGCCTGCGATTGGCTCGATTCCAATACTACAACTGCCGTTTCGAGCGATGCTAATTTTGTTTCACTTCGATTTACCGCGGCTAATACCGGTGCTGCTGCTGTTGCAAATGCAGTTTTTACTTTCGAAAAAGAGGGTGCAGATTCAATTATTGTAAATTTAGACTCTTTGCCTGTAAATATATCTATCGATAGTGTTATTCCCTCCATCTCGTTTCGAAGCTCACATGCTGTATATGCTGTACGAAAAGATGAGACCGGCAATATTAAAGATTCCGTTTTGTTAACCAGAAATGACACATTAAACTTTAATAATGTGGTGCGATTTACAAATTTAGCTTCCGACGGAAAAACGCTGAAAATGTACAAAGTGAAAGTAAATGTTCATACCTTAGACCCCGAATTGTATCAATGGTATAGGGTTAAAGATCAGCTTTATACACACTCGGGTTCATTGCAAAAGGCTTTTATGCTGAATAATACCATTTATTTTTTCAACAGTACGGGACTTACAACATCGCTTTATACATCTGTAAATGGAATAGATTGGAGCAGTCGCACTTTTGTGAACGATTTACCTGATAATGCTTTGCTTCGCAATATAGTGGTATTCAACAATAAACTGTTCTTGATTCACAACGATTCGTTGATTTATTCTTCTACAAATGGCATCGACTGGACTAAAACATCACTAAGTTCGTATAATTTTAACTTTAAAAATCTGCTTTACGATTTTAAAGGAAAGTTGTGGGCGTTGGTCCAAAACAAATCGAATGCGGAGTATAAATTCGCAACTACCGAAGATGGTATAGTATGGACAAAGTATGAAGATATTGTAAATGCTAATTTTCCGGTAGGTGGCTATGCAGTTGTTTCGTTTCAAACACGTACAAAACAACCGAAGGTGCTTATTGCAGGTGGCTACAACAAGGATGGGGCAAATCTGAACAAAGTGTGGTCGTCGTTGGATGGATTGTATTTTGTGGATTTTAGTAAAGAAAATACCACTTATGGGTATCGAAACGGAGCTTCCATTGTTTATTACGAAAATAAATTGCTGCTATTTGGTGGAGAAGATCAGTTAGGGAGGCTACAACCTTTACTATTTATGCAATCGGCTGACGAGGGTTTAAGTTGGAAAAGTATTGATATAACGACCATGACTGTTCGCGAAAAATATACTTTTATCCGCAACGATTCTACTTTGACTGCCTACAAAAAATACGAACGCCGCTTTAATCAATCGGTTTTAGTGGATAAAGATAAAAATATTATTCTCATTGGTGGTCGCGACTCCTTGCCACAAACATTTACCGATGTATGGAAGGGACGATTGAATAAGTCAATGTTTTTGAGAAAATAGTTCCAAGTTTATAGTTCATAGTCAATAGTTTATAGAATTGTGAAAAAGAAAATTACAAATAATCATGTCTCGTTACGTTTCCGCAGGTGGAGTCGGGTGGGTTATGCTGTGTTTGTGAGTGTGACTTGTGCTGTAACTATTGGTGTGTTGGCTATTTCGGTGTGCGAAAAGTCTGAAGTGAAATCAATTGCAGGCAGTATATTAAAAAATGAATCTGCATTGTTAAATGCCGAAACAGATGATTTGATAAGTGTTGATGAACTTCTCACAGCCACAGATATAGCTATACTTTCAGTAAATCAGAACGACGATGCTGCTGCGCGTGGTCGTGTAAAATATTTTATTAACCTAAACGGTTGAAACGGATTAAACCCTGTTTCAACCGTTTTTTATTTTAAGTATATGTATAAAAACCCAAATTTCGTAATTGCTCTTTTCTTGTTATGTTCAGTTGGTTTGTTCAGTCAGAAAAATACTGATACACTTCAGGTCGATTTGCGTGCCGTAGATGTAAATGCTAATCGGGATAAGCTCTATTCGGAAATGGGACGAATATTAACTGTTGTTGATAAAACTGAAATTAAACGTTCAGCCATTCAGAGTATCGACCAGTTGCTCGATTATGTAGTAGGTATTGATATTCGTCAGCGCGGAACAAATGGAACACAGGCTGACATTTCGGTGCGGGGCGGTTCATTCGATCAGGTGCTGGTAATGCTTAATGGCGTAAATATTACCGACCCGCAAACTGGTCATTTTAACCTCGATATTCCGTTAAACTTGTCGGATGTGAGTAAAGTGGAAATTCTGCATGGCTCTTCGGCACGCATACACGGACCAAATGCTTTCAGCGGAGCAATCAATATTATTACCGAAAACAACAAATCGGCTTTACGTGCTGAACTTACAGCCGGAGGCTTTCAAACTTTCGGGCAATCTGTTGCGGGAGACCTTGTCAGCGGGGAATTAGAAACCTTTGCATCTGTTTCGCACAAAAGTAGTGAGGGATATATAGCTAATACAGATTATGAATTGAGTAATGCCTTTGTTCAATCGGTTTTGAGAACTACTGCAGGAAAATTCAATTTGCAGTTAGCCGCACAATTAAAAGATTTTGGTGCTAACGGTTTTTATTCACTTAAATACCCAAATCAGCGTGAAGCAAATAAAGCATTTTTCACTTCGTTGGATTGGTCGTTGAGTAAGGGCAACTTTACGTATAACGCGCAAGCAAGTTGGAAACAACATCATGATAGGTATGAATTAGATCATAGCAAAGTGGCGGGATACAAATATCATTTGACAGATGTAACGGGCGGAAAATTATCAGGAAGCTATAAATCAAAGTTTGGTAAAACAACTTTTGGGGCGAATGTACGCAACGAACATATTTTTAGCAACTCCTTAGGCTTGGCAATGTCAGCTCCCGATTCGTTGGAAATACCTTTCGAAAACGGGCTGTATTTTAAAAAATCATATAACAGAACTACCTATACAGCTATTGTGGATCATTCAGTGAATTTCGGAAAATGGTTTTTGTCGGCTGGTTTAGCTACAAGTTATAGCGAAGATTTTAAATCAACAACTTATGGTGGGTTCGATTTGGGCTATACAATAAATGAAAATATAAATGTGTATGCATCAGCTAATTCGGCTTCACGGTTGCCTACTTTTACAGATTTGTTTTTCTCGAACCCTGTTCAGCAAGGTAGTCCGCGGTTGCTGCCAGAGCAATCTAAAACTATTGAAATTGGAACAAAAATAAATTATCCTGCTTGGAATTTTACGACTGGCATTTTTTACAGAAAAGGCGAAAATGTAATTGATTGGGTAAAAATGGATGCAGCATCAAAATACGTAGCTATGAATCTTTCGAGCATTAATGCATTGGGCGGAGAAATGGCGGTTACATATACTTTTAATAACTTCTTTTTGAAAAAAGCATCGGTAAATTATTCGTATCTTAATCTGGATAAAGCAGCTGTTGGTTTCGACTCGAAGTATGCATTGGATTATTTAAAAAATAAAATTGTGCTTGCGGTCGACCATTCACTATGGGGTAAACTGAGTGCTTTGTGGAAATTAGGCTATTTTGACCGGTCGGGTAATTACGATGCGCAAACAATTTCTATTGCTGGTTCGCCTGCAATTTTTACAAATTACACCCCATACACAAATATTGATTGTCGTTTATTGTGGACAGATAAGCATTTCGATATTTTTGCCGATGGCAATAATCTGTTGAATGCAACTTATGCCGATTACGGTGGTTTAGTGCAGCCCGGAGTTAATTTTAATGTGGGAATACGGATGAAACTTTAAAATTTTAATTCATGAGGTAGTATTGAACTCTTTTTTTTCTTTTCTACTTTTTTAGCCGCTTTTTTAAATTCGTAAAACTCCTTATCACCTGTAAGGTTAAAACTTATACGGTGGTAAGGA
The DNA here is from genome assembly GCA_020726365.1 of Porphyromonas sp. Lineage (GTDB taxonomy): Bacteria > Bacteroidota > Bacteroidia > Bacteroidales > Paludibacteraceae > Paludibacter. The sequence continues at coordinate 7,428 of DYSC01000019.1, read as the reverse complement.
GTTGTTCCGTTTAGTGCAATTGCTTTGCGGTGAGCGATTGTTGGATAGGCTTTGTTTTTGTCCCAATCGTAGTGAGGGTATTCGGCATGAAGTTGTTGCATTAACTCGTCGCGGTGTGTTTTTGCCAATACCGATGCAGCGGCAATGGAAAGATATTTGGCATCGCCTTTTACTATGGTTTGGTGAGGAATATTTTGATAGGGTTTAAAGCGATTTCCATCCGAAATAATAAACAGAGGTCTCAAAGTGAGCCCATCAATAGCTTTGTGCATAGCAAGTATAGATGCATTCAGAATGTTTATACGGTCAATTTCTACATTATCAACTATGCCTATTGCCCATGCAATAGCGTTTTGTTCGATGTATGGGCGTAGCGTATCTCGTTCTTTTTCCGATAGCTGCTTGGAGTCGTTCAACTGCGGACACTCAAAATCAGGAGGCAAAATAACGGCTGCTGCTACCACCGGACCCGCAAGGCAGCCGCGACCTGCTTCGTCGGTGCCACACTCAGGTTCTAATCCTGAAAAATTATTTAGTAATGCTGCCATTTGTAGTTTATAGTAGATAGTTTATAGTTCCCCTTTTAGGGGATAGGCAGTTTCTTCTATTTTTATTTCCTTTACTTCTTGCCATAGTTCGGGTGCAAGTTGCAGCATGGGTTTATAGAGTATGGAATTGGTTTTTGTTTCGGCATTTACTATGCTTATTTTTGAATCTAATACATGAAATACATTTATCAGTAGGCTGATTATCAGTGCGTATTTGAGTGCGCCAAACAATCCGCCAAGTAGTTTATTTATTCCGCCAAGCGAAATGTTTTCCACCAATTTATCCAACGAACGCGCTAAAAACATCAAAAACAGGGCAATGGCAATAAAAACGACCACAAACGAGAGTGGTTTTGCAACAGTTTCCGAAACCGAAAATACACCTGTTAACATGGAACTTGCTATGGGCGATAACCATTTTGAACCGAAAATACCCACAAATATAACTGCAAGCGATATTATTTCGCGGATAAATCCTTTGGATAAACCAAAGACAAATCCCAACAATAGGGGAATTAGAATTATAATGTCTATACTATTCATATTTCTTCTCAATTATTTTGCAAATATAAATAAAATTTGTGGCACAGCTTTTGCGTTATGTCTAATACCGGAAAAAAAACAAAGTTGCAACCTGAGTCATTATTTATCATTTTTAAAAATTTACGAATATGAAAACACGCATTTTAAGTCTGATTGCTATTTTAACTATAGCATGCACCATACCAGGTATGGCCGGACAACGCATACAAATTGAAGCCGTAAACAACGATATTAGTTATTCGCTTGATTTGAAAGCTATTGCTTCTATTTTTGGCGAATCACGCGATTTAGAAGATTTTGAACGCCGCATCAACGATTATGATAGTCAACTATCAAATCTTGACTTAAACAGCGATGGCGATGTGGATTACCTCCGCGTTATCGAAACTTCCGAAAATAATACACATTTAGTAGTAATACAAGCTATTCTCGAACGCGATGTGTATCAGGATGTAGCTACCATAGTTGTCGAACGCGACCGTTATCGCCGCAGTTATGTTCAAATTATTGGTGACTCTTACATTTACGGCACAAACTATATTATTGAGCCTGTTTTTTATCGTACACCCCACATTATTAGCTGGTTTTGGACTTCTAATTATTACAGATGGAATTCGCCTTACTATTGGGGATATTATCCACGCTACTACAATTACCGTCGTCCGTTAGAAATTAATATTTACTTATCGCATGTACATGGATATATAAATTATAACCATCATTATCGCTATTCGAATAGTTGGAGAGGTGATAACGCTTACCGCATGCATAATTCAATTAGCCGCTGCGACTACAGCGTTCGTTACCCCGAACGCAGTTACAGCAAACGTAATACAGACTATAGCAACCGCTACGAAATGGATAAAAGGCGTAATAGCGATTATGTAAAGTCAGACGAACGCAGTGGAAGTTTAAATAGAGGTGCAGGCTCTACCCGCACAACATCCGAATCGCGTGCCACTAATTATGGAACTCGTTCGGGAAATAATACAAGAGCAACCGAATCGGCTCGCAGCACTCGTACCGAATCGGCTCAACCAATTCGTGAATCGAATTCGGGAAGCAGAAACGTTTACACACCTCGCCAAAGTAGACCAAGCAGTGGTGAAGTGAGAAGTTCTGAAAACAGAATTTTAACCGAAAGAAACAATTCGGTGAGAATCAACTCAAACGAAAATGTACGTTCGTCGCGTCCCGCTATTGAAACTAAAAAAGTAGAATCTAAAAGTGTTGAACGCAGTAGTTCAAACCAACAGGTAAGTACACCTGCATCAAGTCAGCGTTCCGAATCGAGTCGAAGCTCAAGCACACGCAGCAGCGACGACAGCAAGCGCAACGATACAAGTGGTGGAAGAAGATAATTTTCTGAAAAATTTTAAACTTGTTTTTGTCTGCAATCAAAATCCCGAAAGCCTCTGTTTTAAAGACAGGGGCTTTTTTCGTACTTTTTTCGTACTTTTGACGTTCAGTAATTTGAGTAAAATTTAAAAGCTATGAATTTCAATAAAATATTTGAACTTTCGCGCCATTTCAAATTGGTTTTTATAGTGATAGGAGCTGCGATTATTATAGTTTCTACTTTATTTACCAATAAGTTAGCAAAATCACTTGCGCTCGAAGAACAGAAAAAGATAGAGATTTGGGCAGAAGCTACCCGTCAGTTTATTTTGGCTGACGAAAATACAAATATTGATTTTATTTTGTCGATTATCGAAGGTAATACAACCATTCCTGTTATAATTGTCGACGAAAAAGATCAATTGTTGCGTTCGCGAAATGTAAAAGAACCAACGAATAATATTGATGCATTTTATAAACAAAAAATTGCGGATTTAAAAGCCAAACGCGAGGCAATAGTAGTGAATTTGGGCAATGCAAAGCAGTATATTTATTACGATGATTCGTTGTTGTTGAAGCAGTTGTATTGTTTTCCGTACATACAATTAGGTGTAATTGTGATATTTCTACTTATCTCGTTTTTTGCTTTTTCAAGCACTAAAAATGCGGAGCAAAATCGGGTATGGGTGGGCTTGTCGAAAGAAACGGCGCATCAGTTGGGAACGCCAATTTCGTCGCTGCTGGCATGGGTCGATTTGCTCAAAGCGCGTTATGCCGACGATAAGTTGATAACCGAAATGTCGAAAGATGTGAACAGGCTGCGCATTATTGCCGAACGCTTTTCGAAAATCGGATCGGCTCCCGACCTGAATCTTGTAAGTTTGAACGATACTTTGTTAAATGCCGTGCAGTATATAAACAATCGCTCGTCGCAAAAGGTAGAAATAGAATGCCATTTTAATAACGAAAATCCGATTTTTGTAATGTTGAATGTGCCTCTTTTTGAGTGGGTTGTCGAAAATTTATGTAAAAATGCCATTGATGCTATGGATGGCATTGGCCGTATTGATTTATATGTGAATCACAAAGAAAACGACATTGTAATTGATATTCAGGATACAGGAAAAGGAATAGAACGGAATAAATTTAAGACTGTTTTTTCGCCAGGCTTTACAACCAAAAAGCGGGGCTGGGGTCTCGGACTTTCGCTCGCCAAACGCATAATCGAAAGTTATCACAACGGAAAAATATACGTCAAACATTCCGAAATTGGCAAAGGTACCACTTTTAGAATTGAGCTGAGGGTTAAATAACGCTTAAATTTCAATTCAGAATTTATTTAAGTTGTTGTAAATGAGGTTTATATATGTACTTTTGTATTTTTAAGTAAAATAAAAACAGATATTATTTCGTATCTTATCAGTTTTTTGTACCTTTGCACGGTTTTAATTATTGGGTAAAATATGTCGAAATTTGCACTCTACAATGTTGTTTTAAAGGACTTAAGCACCGAAACCCGTGTTTACGAATATGTGTTGGATGATGCTTATTTCAAAAAAATTGACAGTGAAGAGGTTCAAAAAGGTACCGTAAATGCGAAAGTAACTGTTCAGAAAAAAACAAACTCGTTCGAATTGAACTTTATACTCGATGGTGTTGTTTTGATTCCCTGCAACCGTTGCCTCGACAATATGGAGCAGCCCATTCACTATAAAGAGAAATTGCAGGTGAAATTTGGTGACAAATTTTCCGAAGAAGATGAAATTGTAATAGTTCCCGAGTCGGAAGGATCAATAAATATTGCATGGTTTTTATACGAATTTATTGTATTGAACATACCAATAAAGCATGTACACGCACCTGGTGAATGTAATAAAACAATGGTTACCAAGCTTAAAAAGCATATAACCCGATCGAAAGATGATGATGTAGATGTTGAATTCGATGACGATGAATTAGAAATAGAAGATACAACAACAGACCCGAGATGGGACGGTTTACAGAATATATTAGATAACAATTAATTAACAAAGAAAATGGCACATCCTAAGAGAAAACACTCGAAAACCCGTACAGCGAAAAGAAGAACTCATTATAAAGCAGAAGCTCCTACATTGGCAATATGTCCTAACTGTGGCGCTACACATATTTACCATACCGTATGTGGCGAATGTGGCTATTACAGAGGTAAGCTTGCAATCGAAAAACTTGCTACAGTATAATTTTGTAAGTGTCAGTCTCAGTACCGACATTTGATACTAAATAAGCCCTAAGTAAAAAACTTTGGGCTTCGTTTTTGTGTAACTAAATAACAAATTTATGTCTCAAATACATGCAGTAATTACCGGCGTAGGTGGTTATGTTCCTGAATATATACTTAATAATCATGAGCTTAGTACCATGATGGATACTAACGACGAGTGGATAACCACACGTGTTGGTATTAAAGAGCGTCGTATATTAAAAGAACCCAATGTGGGTACATCTTTCATGGCAACAAAAGCTGTCGAAGATTTGTTTTTGAAAACTGGCACAAAGCCCGAAGAAATTGATTTAATAATTTGTGGGACTACCACTCCCGACCATATTTATCCTTCGGTGGCTTCGATGGCGGCCGAAAATATGGGTATTAAAAATGCGTTAGCTTTCGACTTGCAGGCTGCATGTTCTGGATTTATTGTGGCTTTGGTCACGGCTACAGGCTTTATCGAATCGGGCAAATACAAAAAAGTACTCGTTTTGGGAGCCGATAAAATGTCGGCTATCACCGATTATACCGACCGTACTACTGCACCGCTTTTTGGCGATGGAGCAGGTGTTGTGTTGCTTGAGCCTACTACAGATAATTTGGGCTTAATGGATTCAATGATTTATACCGATGGTGTCGGAATGAAACATTTACATATCAAATCTGGTGGTTCGGCTATTCCTAATACTGCCGAAACATTAGAAAAAGGTATGCAATATACGTATCAGGAGGGTCAAAGTGTATACAAATATGCAGTAACAGGCATGTCTGAAACTTCGGCTAGCATAATGGAGAAAAACGGCTTGTCGGGAAACGATGTCGACTGGTTAATTCCGCATCAGGCTAATTTGCGTATTATCGACGCTGTGGTAAATCGTACCGGTATCGATTATAATAAAGTAATTATAAATATCGACCATTTTGGCAACACATCGGCTGCAACTATTCCACTTTGTATGTGGGAGGCTGAAAAGAAGTTCAAAAAAGGCGATAATATGATTCTAACTGCTTTTGGAGCTGGATTTACCTGGGGATCGGTTTGGTTGAAATGGGGATATTAAGAATTCTGAGTTTTAAAGTTCAGAGTTGATAGTTGATAGTGCTATGATATTCAAAAATGTAAATGGCTGAGCAGTTGATACAACGGAATACCGATTTTGTTATTTCTCAGATTAAAGAAATGATAACTTCGGGAGAACTCAAGCCTGGCGACAAATTGCCTGCTGAGCGTAAGATGGCAGCCGATTTTAACGTTGGTCGCACACAAATTCGTGAAGCATTACACAAATTAGAGTTTTATGGTATTATAAAAACGCTACCTCAAAGTGGTTCTGTAATAAATGGGTTGGATATCAATACGCTCGATGGTTTGATATCGGATGTGCTCAATTTGCAACAATATGATTTTTATTCGTTGGTCGAAACGCGCTACGTGCTTGAAGTGAATGCCATTCGACTTTGCGCTGAACGCCGTAACGAACACGATTTAGAAAAATTAGAAAAAGCGCAAGCCAACTTCTTGAAGTATTACGATACGCCCAACCGTGTGAGTCACGATTTTGCTTTTCACCGCGCTATTGCCGAAGGCTGTCATAATCCGGTTTTTAAAGCTATGTTGCTGATAGTAATACCCGATATTATGACAATTTACCAACGAGATAGGATTTGTGGACCAAATCCGGCAATTATCGAAGAGCACACACAAATGCTCGAAGCTATCCGAAATAAAGATGCTGAATTAGCTGCTCAAATTATGAGCAAACATTTACAGGGAGTTGTCGAATTTGCCAAATCAAAAATTTCAGAGTGATAATAAAAAACGGCTTCATAAAAATGAAGTCTTTTTTTTTGGTGAAAGATTTTGTTCCAAGCATGTTATAGGCTTATAAAACTTGACAATTATAACATAAATAGAAGGCATGGTTCACTTAGAAAAAATCAACGTGAAAACACCTTTTCAGCAGAAATTGAGAAATGGTATCTTTTGAACCCTGAAACATTTAAAATTGAACCCTAAATATTTAAAAATAAATTATTAACTTTGAGCCAAAATATGGGCAACTTGCATCAATAACCTTATGAAACTTGACAATTAATAATTAAAATTTAAGACAGATGAAACGTATATTATTTGTAGTATTTGTTTTAACAACATCTTATTCAGTTAATTCTCAAATTAGAAGAGGAATTTCTCCTTATCGTTTCGTACCTGATATATATATTGGGACAGAGATAGGTCCGAATGTCTATTTTTCAGAAGATTTTTCGGTATATGGGCTAAAAGGCTCTTTTGGTTTAACCGAATCAGTATTTTTTGGATATAATTTCATGGAGTTTTTAGGAGTTAGAGCATTAGGTTCTTTTTCGAATATGAATTGGCCGGATGTTCGTTACGGAACAAATGTTAAATTTTCAACTTTGTCAATGTCTGTTGAGGTTCTTGTAAATTTAAGTAACTATTTTGATAGATACAATTTAGACAGACCTTTTGATTTTTCATTATTTACAGGTTTTGGTTTTATTAATCGTGAAAAAGCGACATTTCAAAGTAATTATGGTGGTTTAATTTGGGATGGTGGCATTATAGCAAATTATCGTCTTAATTATATGCTTGATATCAATGCAAGCTTAACGGGACACATTGTTGGTGATAATTTTAATGAATTCCTAATTGGATTAAGTATCGAAGGATATCCTGCAATAAAAATAGGTTTAACATATCATATTCGATAAGGAAATAATTTTGTAACT